>DASQLJ010000696.1:0-8999 GCA_035630095.1 Longimicrobium sp. | reverse complement strand
TCCCCATCAGCACCTCGTGCCCGCGCCGGGTCGCGATCACCAGGTCGTCGGCCACCAGCCGGTGCCCACGCTCCACCAGGTCCAGCACCGCCTCGCTCTTCCCCACCCCGCTGCTGCCGATGAAGAGCAGCCCCACCCCGTACACGTCGGCGAGCGAGCCGTGCATGGTGGTGGTCGGCGCGAAGCGCTCCTCCAGGAACGGCTTCACGCGGGTGTAGAACTCCGACGTCTTCAGCTCCGAGCGGATCACCGGCGTGCCCACGGTGTTGGCCACCTCGATCAGCGGCTCGGGCGGCTCCTGCCCCTTGGTGATGAAGATGACGGGGATGTCGAAGCTGAGGAACGCCTCGATCGCGCTGCGGCGGCGGTCGTCGTCCAGCGACTCCAGGAACGAGACCTCGGTCTCGCCGAGCACCTGCACGCGCTCGCTGGGAAAGCGGTCGGCGTACCCCGTGAGCACCAGCCCGGGGCTGGAGATGTCGGGGTTCAGGATCTCGCGCACCAGGCCGCGCCCGTCTGTGAGCAGCTCCAGGGCGAGCGGCTCCCTCTTGGTTCGCAGCAGCTCGTCGACCGTCAGCTTGGAGGGCAACCGCGGCTCCGTCTCTCTCGGGCAGGGGTGGATTCAGCCGTAGGATGCGACAATGCGGAGGCACCGGCAAGGGCGGGGCCGGGCGGGTGGCACCGGGGGAGGGGCATCGGAAGAACGGCTGGGCGATGGCGAGTCCGGATCGATGGCGGTGTGCGACTCGCCCCGCGGGCCCTCTCCCTGGCTCGTTCCTCGTGGTTGTTGCAGCGATTCAATCGCCCTGCTTGCCCGCCACCTCCGCCAGGTGCGCCTCCGTCAGGTCCGCCGCGCGGTCCCACGTGAAGCCCTGGGCGAACGCCAGCGCGCCGGCGCCCAGGCGCTCCACCTCCGCGCGGTCGGCGGCGAGCCGCTCGAGCGCGTCGGCGAGCTTCTCGATGTCGCCGTGGGGGTAGAGCAGTCCGGTCCGGTCGTGGACGACGGATTCGCGCAGGCCGGGGGAGTCGCTGGCGACGGTGGGCGTGCCGCAGGCGGCGGCCTCCACGTTGGTGATCCCCCACCCCTCCTTGGGCGAGGGCTGCACGGTGGCCCACGACTCCCGCATCAGCGCGCGCTTCCCTTCCTCCGAGACGAATCCCTCGAACGTCACGCGCTCCCCGACGCCCAGCCGCGCGACCCGCTCCCGCAGCCGCGGCGCGTCGTCGCCCTTGCCGGCGATGCGCAGGCGCACGGAACGGCCGCGGCGCGCGAGCAGCGCCACGGCCTCGATCGCATGGTCGATCCGCTTGTACTTCTTGAGGCGGCCGACGGAGAGGAAGGTCGGCTCGGCGGAGCGGGAGACCGTGGGGTCGGGACGGAAGAAATCCACGTCCACGCCGTTGTGGATCACGCGGATGTCCTCGCGCCGCAGCCCGCGCTCCACCAGGTCGTCGCGCGAGCTCTCGGAGACCGCCTCGGCGGGGAGGCCGCGGTAGACGAGCGGGATCGGGCGCTCGAAGAGCCAGGTGGCCGCGGCGAACGGCGCCGACGCCTCGCGGAAGGCGGTGGCGCCGAACAGGTGGTGGACCAGGAGGACGAGCGGACGCCGCACCCAGTACGGCGTGAAGAGCGGGATCTTGTTCAGGTCCTCGACGACCACGTCGAAGCGCTCGCGCGCGAGGTGGCGGCGGTAGTACGGCGCGGCGGCCAGGGTGAAGGTGTGGCGGCCGCCGACCCGGTGGATGCGCATCCCGTCGGCCTCGGCCGTCGGCGACGCGCCGGTGAAGCCGGAGCAGAGCAGCGTCACCTCGTGCCCGCGCCGCGCCAGCCGCCCGAAGATCTCGTGCAGGTGGACCTCGGCGCCGCCCGACTGGGGGTTGGCCAGGTCCTGCCAGTTGACGACGAGGAGCTTCACCGCTCGGCGGCCGCGCCCTCCGGCGCCACGCGGCGCATCACGGCGTCGAGCACGCCGTTGACGAAGCGCGGGCTGTCCTCGGTGCCGTACTTCTCGGCGAGCTGCACCATCTCGCGGATGGTGATCCGCGGCGCCACGTCGTCCACGAACAGCATCTCGGCGGTGCCCAGCCGCAGCACGTTGCGGTCGATGGCCGAAAGGCGCTCCAGCCGCCAGTTGGTGAGCGAATCCACCACGATGCCGTCGATGCGCGGGAGGTTGGTGGCCACCAGCCGCACCAGCACCTCGGCGTACGGCCGGTTGTTGGGAGAGACGCGGAGCGTGGAGAACAGCGTCTGCAGGATGCGCATGGCGTCTTCGGGCTGCCCCTTGCGGCTCTCCCAGGCGTACAGCCCCTGGAGTGCCCACCCGCGGGCCTTGCTGCGGCTCTTCACCCTGCGTTCCCCCCGTCTTTCAGCGTGGCGTAAAGGTCGGCCATCTCCAGCGCCGCCATCGCGCTGTCCCACCCCTTGTTGCCGGCCTTGGTGCCGGCGCGCTCGATGGCCTGCTCGATGGTGTCGGTGGTGAGCACGCCGAAGATCACGGGCACGTCGTGGGCCGCGGCGACGGCGGCGGTGCCGCTGGCCGCGTGCCCCGCCACGTAGTCGAAGTGCGGCGTGGCCCCGCGGATCACGCACCCCAGCGCGATCAGCGCGTCGAAGCGACCGCTGGAGGCGAGCACCGAGAGCGTCCCCGGAATCTCCCACGCCCCCGGCACCCACGCCGCCTCGATGTGGTCGTCGGCCACGCCGTGGCGCAGCAGGCAGTCGCGCGCGCCGGCCAGCAGCGGCCGCGTGATGAAGTCGTTGAAGCGCGACACGACGATCCCGAACCGCCGCCCTTCGCCGTTGTAGTGCCCCGCGTGTTCGATCATTCGAGTGCGAAAGTGCGAAAGTGCGAAAGTGCGAAAGTGCGAAAGTACCCAGTGCCCAGTCCTGCGTCCCAGTCCCCCGACACGACGCGAACGGCCGTCATCCGCGTGAAATATGCGAGTAAACTCGCCGCTACAACGGCACACAGTCCGCCTTCGCGGACTTCAACCGCCTTGGATTGCGCCCGATCCGCCACGCGCGTGGATCTCCGCGTGCAGTCCGCGAAGGCGGACTTCGTGCCGTTGTAGCCGCGACTTCAGTCGCATCGTCGCGCGCACGGATACATTCGTGTCATCATCGCGCGAACGACACGCTTCGTGGCGTCGTCGCAAAATGTCGCCCGTACCTCCTCAACCGCGGTTCATGCCGCCTGCTCGTCCAGCGGCTCTTCGGTCGCGGGGAAGAGGTGGCCCATCTTGTCGCGCTTGGCGCGGAGGTAGTCGGAGTTGTGCGGGTTGGGCGTCACGCCCAGCGGCACCTGCTCCGTCACCGACAGGCCGTATCCGTCGATCCCCACGATCTTCTTGGGGTTGTTGGTGAGGATGCGGATCTTCGCCAGCCCCAGGTCCAGCAGGATCTGCGCGCCGATGCCGTAGTCGCGCAGGTCGGGGCGGAAGCCGAGCTTCTCGTTGGCCTCCACCGTGTCCATCCCCTGGTCCTGCAGGTTGTAGGCGCGGAGCTTGTTCACCAGCCCGATCCCGCGCCCCTCCTGCCGCAGGTAGACGATGGCGCCGCGGCCCTCTTCCTCGATCTTCCCCATCGCCGCCTCGAGCTGCTCGCCGCAGTCGCAGCGCAGCGAGTGGAAGACGTCGCCGGTCAAGCACTCGCTGTGCATGCGCACCAGCACGTCGTCGCGCCCGTCGACCTCGCCCTTCACCATCGCCACGTGCTCGTGCTGGTCCACGTCGTTGCGGTAGGCGATGATGCGCCAGTCGCCGAACGGCGTGGGGATGGTGGCCTCGGCCTCGCGGTGCACCAGGCGCTCGCGCTGCAGGCGCCACGCGACGATCTGGGCGACGGTGATGAAGCAGATCTGGTGCCGCGCCGCGAACTCCTCGAGCTGCGGCCGGCGCGCCATGGTGCCGTCTTCGTTGAGGATCTCGCAGATCACGCCCCCCGGCTGCAGTCCCGCCAGCCGCGCGAGGTCGACCGAGGCCTCCGTCTGCCCCACGCGCCGCAGCACGCCGCCGGCGCGCGCGCGCAGCGGGAAGATGTGGCCGGGGCGCCGCAGGTCGCCCGGCACCGACGCGGGATCCATGCACACCTTGATGGTGGTGGCGCGGTCCCACGCGCTGATCCCGGTGGTCACGCCGAAGCGGCGCGCCGCGTCCACGCTCACGGTGAACGCGGTGCCCAGCGCCTCGGTGTTCACGTCCGTCATCTGCCGCAGGTCCAGCGCGTCGGCGCGCTCGGGCGTGAGCGACAGGCAGATCAGGCCGCGGGCGTGCGTGGCCATGAAGTTGATGATCTCGGGCGTGACGAGCTCGGCCGCGCAGACGAGGTCGCCCTCGTTCTCGCGGTTCTCGTCGTCCGCCACGATCACCATCTTACCCTGGCGGATGTCTTCTATCGCTGCTTCGACCGTGTCGAACGGCATCTCAAGCTCCTTCCAAAGTCCCCGGCTCACGCCGGAAGACCTGCAAATCCCGCTCGATCATCACGCAAACGAGCGAACCACGACGCTCGTGGGATCATCACCAACCGAGCGAACCACGACGCTCGTGGCGGGGAAAAATGCGAGTAAACTCGCCGCTACAACGGCACACAGTCCGCCTTCGCGGACTTCAACCCCTCGGACTGCACGCGGTCCGGCCACGAGCGCGGATCTCCGCGTGCAGTCCGCGCAGGCGGACTTCGTGCCGTGGTAGCCGCGACTTCAGTCGCATCGTCGACGACGAGGGCAACGTTAGCAACGTCGGCAACGACAACGACGCCACCAACGACACCCCTCGCACCGAACCCTTAGTACCCCCACGCCTTCATCACGTGCTCGGCTTGCGGCGCGCCCGACGCGGGCTGCGCGGCGGGCATGCCCAGGAGGTGGCGCACGTACTTGCCGATGGTGTCGCCCTCCAGGTTCACCGCGTCGCCTTCGGACAGATCGGCGAGGTTGGTGTGCTCCCAGGTGAAGGGGATGATCGACACCTGGCAGACGCCCGGCTGCGGCAGGTCGTTCACCGTCAGGCTGATGCCGTTCAGCGTGATCGACCCGTGCATCACCGTCACCGCCGCCACGTCGTCCGGCAGGCGGAAGTCGATCAGCACCAGCTCCTCGTTGCGGCGGATCGACAGCACCTCGCCCAGGCCGTCCACGTGGCCCTGCACGATGTGGCCGCCCAGCCGCTGGCCCACCGAAAGCGCCCGCTCCAGGTTCACGCGCTTCCCCGCCGCGAACGAGCCGAACGTCGTGCGCCCCAGCGTCGTTCCGACGGCCTGGACGGTGAAGCCGCCATCCAGGATCGAGGTGACGGTGAGGCACGCGCCGTCGATGGCCACGCTGTCGCCCAGCCCCAGCCCGTCGAGCACGGCGCGGCAGGCGATGGTGAACACCACCCCGTTCCCCTCTTCGCGGACGGATTCGACCGTCCCCACCTCTTCCACGATCCCGGTGAACACCCCTACTCCCGTGCCAGCGTGACCAGCGTGTCCGCCCCGAACGTCCGCGTCGCGACGCGCCTCCAGCGCGGCGCCGCGTCGATCGGCGGGCTGTCGATGAGCGCGAAGGGCGAGACCGCTTCCGGACCGAGGAGCACCGGCGCGTAGAACAGGTACAGCCGGTCCACCAGCCTCGCGCGCAGCAGCGCGCTCGCGATCTCGGCGCCGCCCTCCACGAACATGGACCGTATCCCCGCCTCCCGCAACGCTTCGAGCGCTCGTTCGAGCCCGCTCCCGGCTTCCACCAGCGTGACGCCCGCCTCCCGCAGCGCCGCTCGCCGCGCGGACTCGGCGGCGGATCGGTGCACCAGCATCAACGGCGTTTCCCGCGCCGTCCGCACGAGAATCGATTCGTTGGGGATGCGGAGCGTGCCGTCGAACACCACGCGCACCGGCGGCTCGCGCGGAACGATCTCGCCGCGCACGGTCAGCTGCGGATCGTCCGCCAGCACGGTGCCGATCCCCACCGCCACGGCGCCGAACCCCGCGCGCAGGCGATGCACCTCCGCCCGCGCCTCCTCGCCGGTGATCCACGCCGAGCGCCCGCCCAGGTCCGCGATGCGCGCGTCCAGCGACAGCGCCAGCTTCAGCGCGACGAACGGCCGCCGCGACCCCTCGGCCGAATGGGCGTGGACGAAGGCGGGGTCGACGTCGCGCGCCGCCCCCTCGTCGGTCGGCCCCACCGCTTCGATCCCCATCTCCCGCAGCACGTTAGCCCCACCCGACGCCTTCGGATCGGGATCCGACGCGGCGAAGACGACACGGGCGATGCCGGCGGTCTGCAGCGCCTGCGTGCACGGCGGCGTCTTTCCGAAGTGGCTGCACGGTTCGAGGGTGACGTACGCCGTCCCCCCGCGCGCCCGCTCGCCCGCGGCCCGGAGCGCCTCCACCTCCGCGTGCGGCCCGCCGTACTCCGCGTGCCACCCCTCGCCGACGACGGAGCCGTCGCGGACGATCACGCAGCCCACCATCGGGTTGGGCGCGGTGCGGCCCCATCCGCGCGGCGCGAGCGCCAGCGCGCGGAGCATCCACTCGCGGTCCCCGGGCCGCTCGCCGTCCGTCATCCGCCTCTCCCCGTGAAACGAGCACGGGCGAGGTCACCCTCGCCCGCGACACCGCATCCAATCTACCACGGCCGTCCATCCCCTTAAATCACAACGAGATGCGCAGCGCCAGGCTCCCGAACGGCGTCCCCTTCCCGGCCTCGTACGTGCCCGCGTCGCCGTCGAACACCACGCTCGGCTCGCCGCCCTCCATCCAGCCGCCCTCGGCCACCAGCGAGCCCACCACCAGCGCGTACGACAGGTTGGCGAAGAAGGAGAAGCGCCGGTCGTGCCGGCGGATGCTCCGCCGCGAGAGGGCGGGCTCCAGCACGGGGGGGTAGAAGCGGACCTCGCCGCCGCTGGTCGAGAACCGGTCCACCCCCACGCCGCCCAGCAGCCCCAGCGGCCCCACGCGCTTGCCGACGGTGAGCCGGCCGCTCACGTCGTTCACCGCGAACGAGAACTCGCCGCGCCCGGGCTCGTCGCACTGCACGTCGGGGATCGGGCAGAGGCTGCCGTACTCCTGGCGGCCGACGTGGCGGTACATCGCGGTGAGCGACACCCCCGGCGTCCCGAACGTCTCGCGGACGATGCCGATGCGCGCCCCGGCGCCGAACGCCGCCGCGCCCTCGCGGCTCTGCCCCGCGGCCGGAAGGTACGCCGCGTCCAGGAGCAGGTCGAGCGCGCCCACCCCGCCCACCGGGCCCGCGGAGAAGCCCTCGAAGAGACGGGTGGCCGTGCCCAGCCGGATCGCCGTGGCCGTGGCGTCGCGGTCCTCGCCGTCGGAGCCGTCGCGCAGGTCCGGCAGCGACTGCCGCGCGGCGGAGACGCGCAGGCTCGCCGTGGTCCGCGGAATCAGCCCCAGCGTGATCCCGCGCGTCGATTCCAGCCCCGGCACCGGGTTACCGCCCGCGGCCAGGATCCCCGTCTGCGCGTACGCCGCGCGGAACGCCCGGTCGACCAGCTGGCAGTCGGCCCCCGCCGGGAGCTGCGCGCAGGGGTCGGTCCCCCCGCTCTGCGCCGCCGCCGGAAGCGCCAGCGTCGCCGCGGCCAGCGCCATCACCACGCGTGTCGTCGTCATGCGAGCACCACCTTGCCGTCACCGGGGATGACCTCGCCGGCGAGCCACACGCGCTCGCCGGCCGAATTGAGCTCCCCGATCAACGCCTCGGCACGCTCGGCCGTGACAACCGCCACCATCCCCACGCCCATGTTGAAGGCGCGGAACATCTCCCGTTCCTCCACCCCGCCGTGCCGCTGCAGCACGCGGAACACCGGCGGCACCGTCCACGACGCAAGGTCGAAGCGCGCGTCCACCCCCTTCGGCAGGATGCGCGGCACGTTGTCGAGCAGCCCGCCGCCGGTGATGTGCGCCAGCCCGCGGATCTCGCCGCGCTCCAGCAGCGGCCAGAGCGGCCGCAGGTACGAGCGGTGCACGCGCAGCAGCACGTCGGCCACGCTGGCGTCCTCGTCGGGGAAGGGATCGTCCACCGACAGCCCCATGCGGTCGAACACCACCATCCGCGCCAGCGAGTAGCCGTTGGTGTGCAGCCCGGAGGAGGCCAGCGCGATCACCGCGTCGCCCGCGCGGATGGCGGAGCCGTCGAGCACGCGCCCCTCCTCCACCACCCCCACGATCGTCCCCGCCAGGTCGTACTCGCCGGGGGCGTAGAAGTCGGGCATCTCCGCCGTCTCGCCGCCCAGCAGCGCCGCGCCGTTCGCCCGGCAGCCGCGCGCGATCCCGCCCACGATCTCCTCCACCACGCCGGGGCGCAGCCGCCCGAGGCCGACGTAGTCGAGGAAGAAGAGCGGCCGCGCACCCTGCACCAGGATGTCGTTGACGCAGTGGTTCACCAGGTCCTCGCCCACCGTGCCGTGCCGGCCGGTGAGGAAGGCGACCTTGAGCTTGGTGCCCACGCCGTCGGTGCTGGCGACCAGAACGGGGCTGGCCACGTCCCGGGGCACGCGGTAGAGCCCGCCGAACGCGCCCAGCTCGCTCAGCGTGTCGGGGGTGGCCGTGGAGCGCACCAGCGCGGCCACGCCCTTCATGGCGCGCGTCGCCGCGTCGATGTCCACCCCGGCGGCGGCGTACGAGAGACCGCCGCGCGGCTCAGACACCCGCGTCCACCGGCAGCTCGAACAGCGTCATCTCGCGGAAGGCGCGCACGCGATCCTCCACCTCGTCCAGGGTGAGCTCCTTGAAGCGCTCCACCGAGAACTTCTCCACCGCGAACGAGCCCAGCACCGAGCCGTAGATCACGGCGCGGCGCAGGTCGCCGTCGTCGCTGCGCCCGCACTGCGCCAGGTGGCCCATGAAGCCGCCCGCGAAGGCGTCGCCGGCGCCGGTGGGGTCGAACACGTCCTCCAGCGGAAAGCCGGGGGCGAAGAAGACGGAGCCGGGGGTGAACAGCACCGCGCCGTGCTCGCCCTTCTTGATCACCAGGTAACGCGGGCCGCGATCCATGATCCACCGC
>DASQLJ010000695.1:0-2189 GCA_035630095.1 Longimicrobium sp. | reverse complement strand
CTGTCGGCGCGCTTCGACATGATCCCCTCCAGGCCCATCCGGCACGCCTGCGCGTGGAAGGCCTTTCCGCTCCCCACCACGTGGTCGCTGAAGCGCACGCGCGACTCCGCACCGGTGGGGAGGAGCCCGCGCAGCGCCTCCTTCCGCGCGATCAGCGGCACGCCGCGCAGGTCCATCCCGTCGGCGTAGAGCAGGTCGAAGGCGTAGAACACCAGCTCGTCCTGCCGGCCGCTGCTCAGCACGTTCTGCAGCATCTGGAAGCTGGTGGTTCCGTTGGGCGCCACGATCACCAGCTCGCCGTCCAGGATCGCCTGGTTCGCGGGGATCTCCTGGAACGCCGGCACCAGGCTGGTGAACCGGTCCGTCCAGTCGTTCCCCTTGCGGGTGACCATCCGCACCTTGCCGCGGTCGATGAACACCAGCAGCCGGTAGCCGTCGAACTTGATCTCGTGCAGCCAGTCGGCCCCCGGCGGCACGTCGTCCACCAGGGTGGCGAGCTCGGGCTGCAGCTCGCGCGGCATCGCCGCCTTGCGCGCGCCGGCGACCGCGGCCGAGCCGGAGGCGGACACAGTCTTCGCGGCGGCCTTCGATGTCTTCGCGGCCGCGGCCTTCTTCGCCTTCGGGGCGGGGGGGAGCTTCAGGGCGGCGTCTTTCGGCGGGCGATTCGAGCGCCAGGTGGCGTCCGCGTCGGCGGCGATCTCCTCCATGCTGCGTCCAGTTTTGACGGAGAGCGCCTCGTCCTCGGTCACGCGTCCCTCGGACTCGGGGCGCGCCTCGGCGTCGTCGTCCTTGAAGAGGAGCCACTGCTCCTTTTCGCCCTCCTCGCCGCGGCGCGAGCGCACCAGGTGCCAGGCGCCGCGCAGCTTCTGGCCGTGCAGCGCGAAGCGGAGGTGGCCCTTGCGGTACCCCTTGTGCGCGTCGTCCAGCGCCTCCCAGGTGCCGGTGTCCCACAGCATCACCGTGCCGCCGCCGTACTCGCCCTTCGGGATGATCCCCTCGAAGTCGCCGTACTCGATCGGGTGATCCTCCACGTGCACGGCCAGGCGCTTGACGGTGGGGTCGAAGGTGGGGCCCTTGGGCACGGCCCAGCTCTTCAGGACGCCGTCCAGCTCCAGGCGAAAGTCGTAGTGCAGGTGGCTGGCGGCGTGCTTCTGGACCACGAACGCGAGGGTGGAGCCCGACGGGTGCTCCTCGCCGTGGGGCTCGGCCGTCTTCTCGAAGTCGCGCTTGCGGTGATACTCGGAAAGCCCCATCCCGTCTCCGTCGCGTGGGAAATCCGACTGTGCGTTTTCGTCGCGTCTCCGCGTCCCGCGGCCGGGCGATCAGCCGCGCTGCCGGCCAAAGTCCGCACCATTAGTGTACGAAGTGACACCCTCGCCGAACGTGGGCGCACCGATACGGGGCGGGATCCCACTCAAATGTAATGCCCGTGGCGCCGAAGGGGCGCCACGGGCATCCGTCCGACACGCCGGCGGTCAGCTCTTGCTGGAGCGGGCGCGGGGCTTGGCGGGCTTGGGCTTGCTGGCCGCCGTCTTCGCCGCGGGCTTCGCGGCCTTCTTCGCCGGCTTCGCCTTGGCCGACTTGGACTTCGACGACTTGGCCGGACGATCCTCGTCATCGTCGTCGTCCGGCACATTGGAGGCGCGGTCGGCGGCGACGCGGGTCTGCGTGGCCTCCACGCTCCGCTTGAGCAGCGACATGATGTCGACCACCTTGTCGCTGGCGTCGGTGTCGGGCTCCTCCACCGGCGACTCGTCGAGCACCTCGGTCTGGCCGCTCTCGATCTTGCGGTGGATCAGCGCCATCAGGTCGTCGCGGTAGGTGTCCTTGTACTGGTCGGGGTTCCAGTCGCTGGTCATCCCCTCGATCAGCACCTCGGCCATCTTCACCTCGCGGTCGGTCACGCCCTGCTTCTCCAGGTCGTCGCCGGGGAGCTCCAAGTCGTTGGTCCCGCGGATCTCGTGCGGGTAGCGGAGGATCTCGAGCACCAGCACGTTGTTGTGCGGGATCACCGCGGCCAGGTACTCGCGCGAGCGGATGACCACCTTGGCCACGCCCACCTTGCCCGAGCGCTTCAGCGCCTCGCGAAGCAGGGCATAGGCCTTGGCGTTCTTCTTCAGCGGCGCCAGGTAGTACGGCTTGTCGAAGTACTCGGGGTCGATGTCGTCCAGGTCCACGAAGTCGGTGAT
>DASQLJ010000694.1:0-2518 GCA_035630095.1 Longimicrobium sp. | reverse complement strand
AAGATCAGTCGCATGCTGCGGCCAGTGGGGAAGGCGACGGCGGAGGGGATGTGGATCAATGCGCGGATCACTAAAGTAATCCCGCGCGTCCGCCGTTTCCAATCCGGTGCAACCCGCGTCTCCAGCAAGTGCCGCACTCCGCGTCGTTCGGGGCGCGACGGACGAGGCCGCGCTGCTCGCCGTCGTCGGCGCGCATCCCCCATCGGACGACGCGGAATCTTCGGCCTGGGTCGGCGGGTACGAGCACGGTGGAACGCATCCCGCCTCGGCTCCTCCCTCCGCCTGAGATCCCATGACACGTGCATTCCTGCTTGCGGTCCTGCTGTGCTGTGCCTCCCCGGGCGCGGCGCAGCGGGTGGCGATGCGCACCGGCAGCGTGGTGCTGCCCGCCGGATACACGCACGTCTCGTTCAGGGGAACCGACTCGTCGCCCGGCCGCTTCCTGCGCGCGCAGGGCGGGTTCGCGATCGAGTACGACATCGGCGGGATGGCCGGCCTGCACATGGGCGCGCACCGGCGCGCGGAGTGCGCGTGGTACGTCGAGCACCAGGTGGATGGCCGCCCCGCCTACACCGGCATGGTGGTGGCCGAAGGCCGGCGGCTGATCATCACCACGATCATGGGGAAGCAGGACGAGCACTGGTCCGTCCCGGCCAACTTCACCGCCGAGGCGCGCGGCGAACGCGACGTCGCCGAGTTCATGCTGATCGTGGGCAGCTACGTCCCGGCGCGTCGGCCGTGACGCGGCCTCCGTGGCTTCCAGAACAGGAGCGTGGGACATGAAGATTTCGGTCGCGCTGCTCGCGATCATCGGCGCCGCGCTGGCGGCGTTCGGCTGGTGGGGCGTCTACACCCGCGCGGGCATGCGCCGCTACGACGAGATGGACGGCATCATCCCCGCGGCCGCGTATTACTTTGGCCTCTTGCTGCTCGCCCTGGCGGTCGTTGTCGCGCTGTTCGCGTGGTGGCGCGCGTCGCGCCGCGCGGCCGCGGCGGGCTGATCGCGCTTCTCCCGTCGATGTGTCGGACGCGGCTCGTATCCGAGATGGTCTACGGCGCCGGGTCCACGACGGGCGGCGCATCGTCCCTGAAGAGCGCGGTGCTCAGGTAGCGCGCGCCGCTGTCGGGGGCGATGGTGGCCACGCGGTGGCCGGGGCCCAGCTCGCGCGCCACCTGCAGCGCCGCCCACACCATCGCGCCCGAGCTCATCCCCACGAACAGCCCCTCCTCGCGCGCCAGCCGCCGCGCGAGCGGGAACGCGTCCTCCTCCCACGCCTTGATCATCCGGTCGATCACGCCGCGGTCCAGGTTGTCGGGGACGAAGCCGGGGCCCATCCCCTGGAACTGGTGCTGCCCGCGCGGCTCGCCGTGCAGCACCGCCGACCGCCCGGGCTCCACCGCCACCACGCGAATCGCGGGATCGCGTTCCTTCAGGAAGCGCCCCGCGCCGGAGATGGTGCCGCCGGTGCCGGTGCCGTAGACGAACACGTCGATGCGGCCGTCCATCGCCTCCCACAGCTCGGGGCCGGTGGTCTCGTAGTGGATGCGCGGGTTGGCGGGGTTGGCGAACTGGTTGGGGAAGAAGGCGCCCGTGCGGTCGCGGATGCGCTCGGCTTCCTCGATCGCCGCCAGCATCCGCCGCTCGGGGTCGGTGAGCACCAGCTCGGCGCCGTAGGCGCGCAGCGTGGCCTTGCGCTCCTCGCTCATCTGCGCGGGAAGGCACAGGACCAGCCGGTAGCCCCGCGCCGACGCCACCTGCGCCAAGCCGATGCCGGTGTTCCCCGACGTGGGCTCCACGATGGTGCCGCCGGGGGCGAGCAGGCCGCGCGCCTCGGCGTCCACGATCATGGCCAGCGCCGCGCGGTCCTTGATGCTCCCGCCGGGGTTCATCCCCTCGAGCTTCACCCACACCTCGGCCATGCCGGGCTCCACCACCCGCTCCAGCCGCACCGTGGGCGTGCCGCCGATGTACCGGTCGATGCGTGACATCCAGTCTCCTCGCCAAAAAGGAACGGCCCCGGCTGCGTGATGCAGGCCGGGGCCGCGAACGTTCCGCCGGGTCGCGCCGCTCAACCGCCGGCCGCACCACCGCGCACGCGCACCGCTCCAGCCTCGCCGCGGGCGAGACAGGCGTTACAGCGACAGGTGCGGGCGATGCGGATCATGTACAGGCCGAGCGGATGTGGTTCACGGACGCGTCCGTCGACGTTCGCCGCCCGGGCGGCCGGTGTCAAGCGCGGACGTCGATCATGCCCGTCGATCGAGATCGTGCGAACGACGGATCGGAAGCGCTCGGCGGCGCCGCCGGCCATCACCCTGCCGCTTCGCGGCTGTCGCTCTCCCGAAAAGAGGCTCTTCGTCGATTGGGTTGCAACCCGAACGCCCGGACGTTCGGCGCGGGCTCCGACGACTGCGGCAGCGCCAGGCTCGTCGACGAGTGGCTGCAGGCTCGGAATGCGCTGAGTATCGAAATTTTTTGCAGGACACCCACTTGGGGAGCTCACCCCGTCTTCCGCGC
>DASQLJ010000693.1:0-11096 GCA_035630095.1 Longimicrobium sp. | reverse complement strand
CCCGACGCCTCCTGACGCCCGGCCCGCCGCTTGCGCGCACCTCGCGCGGTCCGGAGGTCGGTTTCGTCAACGCGAGGAAGGGGAGGGGAGCATGGCCGCGTTCTTCATGAGCCGGTACGAAGAGATCGCGCTCGCGATATTGAGGGTGATGGCCGGGCTGATGCTGATGCAGCACGGGGCGCAGAAGCTGCTCGGCGTCCTCGGCGGCGACGTGGCGCCGATGCTGTCGCGGGGGTGGATCGCCGGCGTGCTGGAGCTGGTGCTGGGCGCCCTGGTCGCGATCGGCCTGGCGACGCGGATCAGCGCGTTCATCCTCTCCGGCGAGATGGCGTTCGCGTACTTCCTGGCGCACGCGCCCAGCGGCTTCTGGCCGGTGATGAACCGCGGGGAGCTACCCGCGCTCTACTGCTTCGTCTTCCTCTACCTCTCCGCGCGCGGCCCGGGCCGCTACAGCGTGGACGCCGCCCTCGCCCGCGGCCGCGGCGTTCCGACCGACCCGCCGCGCCGCGCGAACAGTTGAGTCGTTGCTCATGAGTGTGGCGACCCAGTCTCGGGACAGATCGTGCAAACCCGAGGTGTCATCCTGAGCGGCGCCGCTGCACCGACCCTTCGTGTGCACCGGTGCGTGGCGGCGCCCGAAGGATCTAAACCATCAGTTCGAGCGACAGGCGGCCCGTCGCTCGGGGCCGAGTTTAGATCCTTCGGCCTGCGATCGGCCGTTCATTCCGCGATGGCGGTTTGGTCGGCCTCAGGATGACATTCTCCCCATGTTCGCGAGGAATGCACAGTCAATCTCCCGATTTGGTATCACACACCCGTCGAGCCGTTCTCCCCCGCCCGCCACACCTCAGCGTCCGTCACCACCGCGTCCATCGGCAGATCCCAATCCTCGGCCGGGATCGCGTCCACCTGCTGGAACGCGAAGAAGACGCCGCAGCGGAAGCCGCGCCACTCGGGGCGGGCGAACATGCGGTCGTAGTAGCCGGCGCCGCGGCCCAGGCGGTTGCCGGCGCGGTCCCACGCCAGCCCCGGCACCAGCGCCACCTCCACCTCCGCCATGCCCACCTCGGCGCACTGCTCCGGCGCCGGCTCGCGGATGCCGTAGTTGCCCGCGCGCAGGTCGGCCAGCGCGGCCACGCGGTGCAGCGTCATCGTCCGCGTCTCCACCCGCGTGCGCGGGTAGACGAGGGTGACGCCGCGGCGCAGCGCCTCGGCGGCGATGGTGTCGGTGTGCACCTCTTCGGGGAGGTCGGCGAAGAGGAGGAGGGTGCGCGCGGCGGCGATCTCGGGCACCGTCCACACGCGGCGCGCGATGGCCGCCTCCGCCGCGGCGCGGGCGGCGGGGTCCAGCGCGCGCAGGCGGCGGCGGGCCTCGGCGCGCAGCTCGGCCTTGCTCACCACTCCCAGCGGCCCGACGCGAGCGCCGACGACACCTGCGCGGCCACGCGCGCGTTGTTGCGCAGCAGCGCCACGTTGGTCTCCAGCGACCGTCCGCCCGTCCGCTCGGCCACGGTGGAGAGGAGGAACGGCGTCACCTGCTTCCCACGGATCCCCCGCTCGTCCGCCGCGCGCAGCGCGTCGCGGATGGCGCTCTCCACCTCGCCGGCGGGGAGGGCGTGCTCGGGGGGCGGCGGAACGCAGAGGAGGATGGCGCCGGGCGCCTCGAGCCGGCGGTGCGCCTGCCAGAGCGCCGCCATCTCGTCGGGCGAATCCACCCGCACGTCCACCGGCAGCCCGCTCTCGCGCGAGTAGAAGGCGGGGAGCTCGTCCGTTCCGTATCCCACCACAAGCACGCCGGCGGTCTCCAGCGCCTCGCGGGTGGCCACCAGGTCCAGGATCGCCTTGGCGCCGGCGCACACCACGATCATCGGCGTGCGCCCCAGCTCGGTGAGGTCGGCGCTCACGTCGTGCACCTCGCCGCGGTGCACGCCGCCGATGCCGCCGGTGGCGAACACCGCCACCCGCGCGCGGTGCGCCAGCCACATGGTCGACGCCACGGTGGTCGCCCCGTCCAGCCCGCGCGCCACGGGCACGGCCAGGTCGCGGGTGGAGAGCTTGAGCACCCCCTTGGCCGTGCCCAGCCGCTCGATCTCGTCGTGCGAGAGGCCCACGATCGGCTGGCCGCGGATCACGCCCACGGTGGCGGGGACGGCGCCGTAGCCCGAGACCTCGTTCTCCAGCGTGCGCGCCACCTCCAGGTTGCGTGGGTGCGGCAGCCCGTGGGCGATCACGGTGCTCTCCAGCGCCACCACGCCGTGGCCGGTCTCGTGCGCGAACTGCACGCGGGGGGAGATGTGGATCACGGACATCTGGGGGACGGGGAACAGGGGACAGGGGACAGCCGGCCGGAAGCCCCGGCAACTCGCCTCTCCCAGGTTGTTTTGGAGGAGGTCGGCGATTCGTGGACGATACGCCGTCCACGGATCGCCGGGTGGGGGCCTTCGTGCGTCGACTGTCCGGCCGCGCACGGACGGATGCATCCGGCGCGCGGGGGGGATAACTTAGGCGGGCACCCTTTGCCGACCAAGCCGCCGATGACGATCCCCGACGCACCCCCCGTTCCATCCCCCGGCGCACACCTGGGCGACATGCCGGCCGACGAGTTCCGCCGGCACGCGCACGCGGTGGTGGACTGGATGGCCGACTACCTGGCCGACGTGGAGAGCTACCCCGTCCTTTCGCGCGTGCAGCCCGGCGAGGTGGCGGCGCAGCTCCCCCCCGCCGCCCCGGGCGGGGCGGAGGACTTCGCGAAGGTGCTGGAGGATTTCGACCGCGTGATCATGCCGGGGATCACGCACTGGAACCACCCGGGCTTCCACGCCTACTTCTCCATCACCGGGAGCGGGCCGGGGATCCTGGGCGAGATGCTGGCCGCGTCGCTGAACGTGAACGCCATGCTCTGGCGCAGCGGCCCCGCGCCCACCGAGCTCGAGGAGCGCACCCTCGACTGGCTGCGCCAGATGATGGGGCTCCCCGAGGGCTTCCGCGGCACCATCCAGGACACCGCCTCGATCTCCACCCTGGTGGCCATCGCCGCGGCGCGCGAGCGGGCGGTGCCGGGGGTGCGCGAGCGGGGGATGAGCGGGCTGCCGCCGTTGCGCGTGTACGCCTCGGAGCACGTCCATTCGTCCATCGACAAGGCGTGCATCACCCTGGGGCTGGGGATGCAGGGGCTGCGCAAGATCGCGGCGGACGCGGAGTTCCGCATGGACTCCGCGGCGCTGGAGGCGGCGATCGAGGAGGACCGCGCCGCCGGCATCCTCCCCATCTGCGTGGTGCCGACGGTGGGGACCACGTCCATCGCCAGCATCGACCCGCTCCCGGCCGTTGCCGAGGTCTGCCGGCGGCAGGGGGTGTGGATGCACGTGGACGCGGCCTACGGCGGGTCGGCCGCGACGGTGCCGGAGCTGCGCTGGGTGCTGCACGGCGCCGAGCACGCCGACTCGCTGGTGGTGAACCCGCACAAGTGGCTGTTCACCCCCACCGACATCTCGGCGCTCTACCTGCGCGATCCGGCGGTGGCGCGGCGGGCGTTCTCCCTCGTGCCCGACTACCTGGTGACGCCCGAGGGCGAGAGCGTGACCAACCTGATGGACTACGGCCCCGCGCTGGGCAAGCGCTTTCGCGCGCTGAAGCTGTGGTTCGTGCTCCGCTGCTTCGGCGCGGAGGGGGTGGCGGCGCGCATCCGCGAGCACGTGCGGCTGGCGGCGGAGCTGGCGGCGTGGGTGGACGCGGAGCCGGGGTGGGAGCGGATGGCGCCCACGCTGCTGAGCCTGGTCGTCTTCCGCCACCGCCCGGCGGGGATGGCGGATGCACAGGTGGACGCGCACAACGAGGCGATCATGGCCGCGGTGAACGCCGGCGGCCGCATCTTCATCTCTCACACGAAGCTGGGCGGCCGCGTCGCGCTGCGCTTCGCCATCGGCAACCTGCGAACGGAGGAGCGGCACGTCCGCGCCGCGTGGGAGCTGCTGCGCTCCACCGGTGACGAGTTGCTCCGCGCGGCGAGCTGAAGCCGGCCGATCCTCGATTACGGCAACGGCTTCTCTCACAGAGGGCACGGAGGTCACAGAGGGATCGGGACGTTCCTCCGTGACCTCTGTGTCCTCTGTGAGACCGGTGTTTTCAAAGCTGGATCATGAGATGATGGTGGCGCGGCTCACCTGCGGGATGGGAGCATTGGACGATGGCCGACACGGAGAAGTCGTACATCCCCGCGGCGGGGCGGCACTGGGCGCTGCCGTTCTACGACCTGCTGGTGACGCTGCTCGGCGCGAACCGCGTCCGAAAGGGCCTTGCCGAACGCGTGGCCGCCCAGCCGGGGCACCGCGTGCTCGACGTGGGCTGCGGCACCGGGAGCCTGCTGGTGGCGCTGAAGGAGGCGCAGCCGGCGGCCGAGGTCACCGGGCTGGACCCCGATCCCCATGCGCTGGCGATCGCGCGGAAGAAAGCCGCCCGGCGCGGCATGGTGCCGCGGCTCGACCAGGGGTTCGCGGGCGAGCTGCCGTACGGCGATGGCTCCTTCGACCGCGTGGTCTCGTCGCTGATGTACCACCATCTCCCCGCGGCCGAGAAGGAGCGGATGCTGCGCGAGGTGAAGCGCGTGCTGGCGCCCGGCGGCCGCTTCCACATGCTCGATTTCGCGGGGCCGGGCACCGCGCGGCGTGGCTTCCTGGCGCGCCACATCCACCCGAGCCATGCGCTTAAGGAGAACGAGCAGGAGCGGGTGCTCGCCGGCATGCGGTCCGCGGGCCTGGCGGACGCGCGCGTGGCGGGGACCCTCTCGTCGCACGCCGGCCCGCTCGTTTTCTACGAAGCTGGCGCACCGCCGTCCGCCCCGGGTTGAAGGGGACGAAGCCGAGCGGGCGCTTTCCGCGGGAGGGCCGCGCGCGTAGGATGCGACAGGGGGAACGGGGCACGGCAGATCCACGGGAGCGGAAGCGTGAGCGAGAACGGAGCGAAGGTGATCGTCCTGACGGGCGCGAGCAGCGGGATCGGCGCGGCGCTGGCGCGGGAGCTGCGGCGGCGCGGGCACGCGCTGGTGCTGGCCGCGCGCAACGAGGACGCGCTGCGCCAGGTGGCGGAGGAGATCGGCGGGCGCACGCTCGTCGTCCGCGCGGACGTGACCAGCAGGGCGGACGTGGAGCGCGTCCGCGACGAGGCGCTGCGGGCGTTCGGCCGGGTGGACGTGTGGATCAACAACGCGGGCCGGGGGATCAGCCGGCCGGTGCTGGAGGTGACGGACCAGGACCTGGACGAGATGATCGCGGTGAACGTGAAGGGGCCGCTCTACGGGATGCAGGCGATCGTCCCGCACTTCCAGGAGCGCGGCACCGGGCACCTGATCAACGTCTCCTCGTTCCTCGGCCGCGTGCCGATCGCTGCCGTGCGCTCCGCCTACAACGCGGCCAAGCACGCGCTGAACGCGCTCACCGCCAACCTGCGCATGGACCTGCGTGCCGGCTTCCCCGGGATCCACGTGACCACGCTGATGCCGGGGATCGTGGAGACGCCCTTCGCCGCGAACGCCGTCGGCGCAGCGCCCGGCACGCAGACGATCAGCCCCGGCGGCCCCATGGCCGTGCAGACGGCCGAGGAGGTGGCCACCATCATCGCCGACGTGGTCGACGATCCGCGGCCGGACGTGTACACCAACCCCGCGCACCCCGACGTGGCCCGCGCATACTACGCCGACGTCGGCGCCTTCGAGGAGAACGCCGCGCGCATGTTTGCGCACCCCCAGCCATCACCGCCTGCGGACTGATACTGATAAAAGAAAAGAAACGACGGGGTGACATAAGCAGTTTGGGTTTCCGATGGAGTTCATCGAGAAGCAGGGCGGCAGGGGAGTTCCTCTGCTGCCCTGTTTGCGTCAGGTCGAGGGGCGGCACGGAATCCGCGTTCGCGCCGTCCGTGATCGGCAGGAGCGTGGGATGGGGCGACGGGAGGATGGTGGTGGCGGGAGCGGATGCGGTGCGGCAGGACGGCGAGAGCGCGGAGGCGCTGGGCGAACGCTGGTTCGGCGCGATGCGGGGGGGCGACTTCGCGGCCGCGTGGCGCGCGAGCGACGCCATCCTGCGCGCGCACGCCGGCGTGCCGTGCTGGCACCGTCCCCGCCACGAGCAGTGGGTGTGGGACGGCACGCCGCTGCACGGCAAGCGCGTCCTGGTCCGCTGCTATCACGGCCTGGGCGACACGCTGCAGTTCGTCCGCTATCTCCCGATGGTGAAGGAGATCGCCGCCGAGACCACCGTCTGGGCGCAGCCCGCGCTGATCCCGCTGCTGCGCACCGCGGAGGGGATCGACCGGCTGGAGCCGCTGCACGACGGCGCGTACGACGGGGAGTACGACGTGGACGTGGAGGTGATGGAGCTCGCCCACGTCTTCCGCAGCACGCTGGAGACCCTGCCGAACCGCGTCCCCTATCTCCACGCCGATCCCGCGCCGCTCGCCCGCGACGGCCGGCTGGCGGTGGGGCTGGTGTGGCGCGCGGGCGACTGGGACGAGCGTCGCTCCATCCCCTTCCCCCTGCTCGCGCCGCTGGCGGAGGTGCCGGGGGTGGAGATTCACATGCTGCAGCGCGGAGAGGCGTTGCGCGAGTGCCCGCCGGAGCTCGGCAGGGATTCGGGGTCCGACGACGTGCTGGAAGCCGCGCGGGTGATGCGGGCGCTCGATCTCGTGATCACGGTCGACAGCATGCCGGCGCACCTGGCCGGCGCGCTGGGCATCCCCGTGTGGACGCTGCTGATGGAAGACGCCGACTGGCGCTGGATGGCCGGCCGCGACGATTCGCCGTGGTACCCCACCAAGCGCCTCTTCCGCCAGTCCACACCGGGCGATTGGGGCGCCGTGATCCGCCGCGTCGCGGACGAGCTGCGCGCGCTGGCCACCGCGCATCACCCGGCCCGCCGCGACTGACACCGATTCTCGGTTTACCGTGCAACCCGAGAAGATGTCATCCTGAGCGGCGCCGCTGCACCGAGCTTTCGTTTGCACCAGTGCGTGGCGGCGCCCGAAGGATCTAAACCATCGGTCCGAGCGACATCCTTCGGCCGCCGCCGGACTCTGGTGCGGCGGCGGATGCGCTGCGGCGGCGACCTCAGGATGACATCTCCGAGGGTGGCGAGTAATGCACGGACCTAGCGATCAGACACGACCACTTTCGCCGCCGATGACGCGGCGTTCACCGGCCGCATGGTATGTCCGTTGCTTCACGGGCGGCCCATGCGGACGGTCAGGGAGACAACCATGGATACGGCACTGGCGGTGGCGGACGACGACCGCACCGAGCAGCAGGGGCGCCGCGCGCACGAGCTGAGCGTGCAGCGCTTCGTGCAGCCCGACGACGTGACCTGCGGGCCCACCTGCCTGAAGAAGGTCTACGCGTTCTACGGGCTGCACCTGGACATCGAGGAGGTGATCGCCTCGCTCGAGCGCAACGAGGACGGCGGCACGCTGGCGGTGTTCCTGGGGATGTCGGCGCTGCAGCGCGGCTTCCGCGCGCGCATCTACTCGTACGACCTGCGCATCTTCGACCCCACCTGGATCGCGCTGCCGCCCGACCGGCTGCGCGAGAAGATCCACGCCCGCTTCCCGTACCTGAAGGACGCGCAGCGGCTGCGCGCGGCCGGCGCCTACATCCACTTCCTGGAGATGGGGGGCGAACTGTCGTTCGCCGAGCTCTCGCCGGCGCTGATGAAGGGGATCATCGACCGCGACCACCCGATCCTGGCCGGCCTCAGCGCCACCTACCTCTACCGCCACCCCCGCGAGCGCTGGGACCCGATGCTCGACCGGCTGGTGGACGACGACGTGCGCGGCGAGCCCACGGGCCACTTCGTGGTGATCAGCGGCTACGAGCACTGGGGGCGTCGGCTGGTGGTGCTGGACCCCTTCGAGCACCCCGAGAGCAACGACGGCGGCCGGCAGACGGTGGACGCCAACCGCCTGATCAACGCCATCCTGCTGGGCGACGTGACCTACGACGCGGTGCTCCTGGAAGTGTGGCCCGACGCGGAGGCCGCGTGACCCGCAGGCGCGTCTTCGTCGTCGTCTCCGACGCGCGCGACGCGGAAGGGCTCTCCGCCGAGCTGGTGGTGGACGCCGACCGCTACCTGGAGGGGGTGGCCGACCTCACCGACCCCCGCGCGATCGTCGTCAACCTCTGCCGCAGCACGCGCTACCGCAGCCGCGGCTACTACGTGTCGCTGCTGGCCTCGGCGCGCGGGCAGCAGGTGATCCCCTCGGTCGAAACCAGCGAGGGGCTGCAGGAGCCGTACGGGCGCTTCCGGGCGCTGCAGGAGGCGGGGATCCCCACGGTGGACGCGTCGGAGATGCGCGTGCGCCGCCGCGAGCTGGACCTGCCGCACCCCGACGCGCCCCCGCCCGGTGACGGCGAGGCCGAGGAGGAGGCGCCGCCGCACGCCTTTCCCGCGCCGCTGGTGCGCGCGAACGCGGGCGAGCGCGGCTGCCGCCCCGCGCAGCCGCACGAGTTCGTGGAGACGCTGGTGTTCATGGGCACCTGCGCCGACCCGCGCTTCCATCGCGCCGCGCTGGCCGTGTACCGCGAGTGGCCCGCGCCCGTGCTGCGGCTGCAGCTGCTGGACGAGGACGAGGAGTGGAAGGTGTCGCAGGTGGCCGCCGTGCCGCCGCACCACCTTTCCGCCGAGGAGCGGGCGGAGCTGGGGCGCGCGCTGGGCGACCCGCAGCGCGTGCTCCGCCGTGGCCGCGAGGCCCCGCGCGAAACGGTGCGCGCCTCGATCGCGGTGCTGGTGACGCCCGGCGACCCCTTCGCCCCCTCGTCGCCGGAGACCATCGACCGGCTGGAGCGGGTGGCGGCGCGCCGCAACGTGCACGTGCACCGCATCGGGCTGGGCGACCTGCGCAAGCTGCCGGAGTACGACGCGCTCTTCATCCGCGCCCTCACGGGCGTGAGCGAGCCCGCCTTCCAGTTCGCGCTGCGCGCCGAGGCGCTGGACATGCCGGTGGTGGACGATCCGCAGTCCATCATCCGCTGCGGCAACAAGGTCTACCTCGAGGAGCTGCTGCGGCGCGAGGAGATCCCCACGCCGCGCACGCGCATCGTCACCCGTAACACGCCGTGGGCGCAGGTGGCCGAGCTGGGGCTGCCGCTGGTGATCAAGCTTCCCGACGGCTCGTTCAGCGCCGCGGTGCACAAGATCGCCTCGCGCGACGAGTTCCGGACGCGCACGGGGGAGATGTTCCGCCGTTCGCCGCTGATCATCGCCCAGGAGTGGCTGCCGACGGAGTTCGACTGGCGGGTGACGGTGCTGGGCGGGCGCCTCCTCTTCGCCGCGCGCTACTTCATGGCGCGCGGCCACTGGCAGATCCGCACCGAGGTAAAGGGCACCGAGCGCTACGGCCGCGTGCAGGCCGTCCCGCGCGACGGGGCGCCGGCCGAGGTGGTGGCGGCCGCGCTGCGGGCGGCGGCGCTGATCGGCGACGGGCTCTACGGCGTGGACATCAAGGAGACGGCGGACGGCCCGGTGGTGATCGAGATCAACGACAACCCCAACCTGGACGTGGGCTACGAAGACGCCGAGGACGGAAACGTGGTCTACGAGGACCTGGTCGAGCACTTCGTCCAGCGGATCGAGGCGGGGACCGCGCCGGGCAACGCGGCCGCCCCCGCGGCGACGCCTCGGCCGCCCGACGCGCTGGAGTCGATCCGCGTGCCGGTGCGCTCGCGGAGCGTGGACGGCGGCGAGAAGGGGTACCGCGCGTTCTCCGTCGCGGGGATGGAGCTGGAGTATCCCACGGTGGACCGCGACCTGAACGTGGTGTCGCTGGTGGAGCCGGCGTTCCGCATCCTGGCCGGGCGCGGGACCAGCGACGTGCACCTGGGCGCGCTGGGCTTCAGCAACGAGATCGCCGACCACGTGTTCGAGGTGAAGACGCGCGCGCCCGTCCGCTCCCTGCGCGAGGCCGAGGAGGTGCTGTACGAGGGGGTGCAGCGCTTCACCGCCGTCCTCCGCGACGAGTTCGACGCGCGGCTGATGCCCACGGGGATGCACCCGTGGTTCGATCCCCGGAAGGGAAAGCTCTGGTCGCGCTCGGGCGGGCGCGTGTACGGCACCTACGAGCGGCTGTTCGACGTGTACAGCCACGGGTGGATGAACGTGCAGGCGAGCCACCTGAACCTGCCGTTCGGCGACGAGCGCGAGACGCTGGCGATGCACACCGCGGCCTCGCTGCTCATCCCCTACCTCCCCGCGATCGCCGCCAGCACGCCGATGCACGACGGCGACCTGCAGCCCAACGCCAGCTCGCGGCTCGCCTGGATCCTGGAGCACCAGGCGCGCATCCCCGAGAGCTGCGGCTCGCTGGTGCCCGAGTACGTGGAGAGCTTCGGCGACTACCGGAAGAAGATCCTGTCGCCGATGTACGCCGCGCTCGACCGCCTCCCGCACGACGCCTCGGCGATCCGCCACGAGTTCTTCAACGCGCGCGGCGCCGTGTTCAAGTTCTCGCGCCGGGCGATGGAGGTGCGGGTGCTGGACACGCAGGAATGCGTGAAGATGGACGCGGCCATCGCCGCCTTCGTCCGCGCCGCGCTCAAGGACCTGACCAGGCGCGTGCTCGCGGGGAAGATCGTGCCGCCCCCGCACGAGCTGCTGGTGGAGGATTTCCGCGCCACCATCCGCGCCGGGAGCGCCGCCATCGTCTCGGCCTCGCACTTCGCCGTGGACCGCGACGAGACCGGCCGCACCGACGTCCGCGCCGTCCTGAACCACCTGCTCGACGGTGCGCGCAAGGCAGCGCGGAAGGACGAAGCCGTCTACATGGACCTGGTCGCCGCCGTGATCGACCGCGGCTCGCTGAGCGAGTGCATCCGCGCCGCCCTCTCTCCGTACGAAGAGGCGAGCGACGAAGATTTCACCGAGGCCGCGCGCCGCATCTACATCGCCCTCATGGACTGCCTGGAGTCGAACGAGCCGTGGAGGGGCAGGGGATTGTAGGAGATGGTTGATCGCGTGACCGGCGAAGACCGCCAGGCGCGCCAGCATCTCCGCCCGTACCGAAGTGCTCCCCTCCCCCATCCTCCCCCCTTGTGGGGGAGGGGCCGGGGGAGGGGG
>DASQLJ010000692.1:0-14696 GCA_035630095.1 Longimicrobium sp. | reverse complement strand
GTGCCGAACCAGTCGGTCCACGCGACCACCACGAACTCCCAGCGGCCGATGCGGGTGACCTCGAACGAGCCTCGCCAGCGGTCGTTGTCCCAGAACTCCATCGGCGCCTCGCGCCACTCCGCGTCGTCCTCGTGGCGGTAGCGCACGGCGGCGGCGATGGCGTCGTGGCCTTCCTTGAAGATGTCGGCGAGCACCCGCACGGTGTCGCCGATCTCGCGCTTCACGGGGTAGCGGCCGCAGTCCAGCTCCGGCTCCACGGCTTCGATCACGATCTTGCGGCTGGCGTCGATCTGCTCCGGCATTCGGCGGTCCTGTGGGCGTTGTGCAAACGGTGTCGCGCGGGCGAGCGCGCGGCGCGGCAAGGGGCGGGCCACGTGCGGCCCATCAACCTACGCGGAACAGATGATCTGGCGAGGATCGCGGCGTTCGGGAGGGGATTGGATCGACGCGAATCGACGCAGATCTGGCGCCGTCGCCGACGGAATCGCGATCGGAAAGGCGGCACGGCGGTTTGGGCGTGTTCGGCGCCGAGGCGCCGAACCGGGCTGCGCGCTGCGTAGGGCACGATACAACCGTGCCCAACGCAGCCGGGCCGCCGCCGCCACGATACAGCCGTGGCGGCGCCGTCCCGGCCCTCCGGGCGCGCATCCCTCACGCATCTCCCGCCACGCCAACCACTTGGCTGAGATCGAAGACAGCGAGTTCCCGGCGCGTTCTGCCGTTCACCCCCTCCCCCGCGGAGCGCGGGGAGGGGGCCGGGGGGAGGGGGCGGCCGTGGCGTGCACCGATGCCACCTACCCTCCCGTCGATGCTCCCCACCTCCCCCCCGATGCCATCCGTCCCCGGATGTGCTACGTGTTGCGGTGTCAGACTTGCTCTATGGGAACCCGCCTTTTACCGTTCAGCGTCGGGGCACCCCGCTCGCCCGACCACCTCACCAGCCGTCCGTACCGTTCATTCGCATGGCCCTTCGCAGCTTCACCGCCCGCGACGGCGTGATCTGGAACGTGTGGAACGTGGTTCCCACGCTGGCGCACAACACGCGCAAGCTCACGCTCGGCACCGGCATGTCCGACGGCTGGCTCTGCTTCGAGGGCGGCGGCGGCAAGCGCCGCATCTTCCCCGTCCCGCACGACTGGGAGAGCTGGAGCGACGACGAGCTCGAGCGCGCCCTGGACGAGGCCAACGCCGTGCAGGTCCGCGTCCGCGACACCGAGCCCGAGCCCGAGACGGCGTCCGACGCGCGCGCGTCCTAGGCAGGCCCTCATCACCAACCCCACCTCCCCGCAACTCACCGCGATCGCGGCGCGCAAATTGGCTGCGCACCACAAGCTCATCCGCGCTGAACGTCATACGTCACTTCGGAAGGCGGCGATGATCCGCAGACAGGTGTATCTGACCGAGAAGCAGCAGGCCGGCTTGCGACGCCTGTCGAACACCACGGGTGAAACCCGCAGCGAGTTGATCCGCCAGGCGATCGATCAACTGCTCGATGGAGATCGCGCGGATCGCCTGGGATTGCTCCGGCACGCGCGCGGCATATGGAAGGACCGCGACGACCTTCCGGACTTCGCCGCCATGCGGCGCGAGGCCGACGAGCGGTTCCGAAGCGTTCAGAAATGAGCTGTGTCGGCACCCAACAATGCTAAAACGGGGGCGGGACCATGCGGTCCCGCCCCCGTTTTTCATCATCCCTCCCCTGCCGAGCCTACTCGCGCGGCGGGTCGCCCCACTGGTAGGGGAGCTGGTTGAAGAGGTGGCGCACCACCACGTCGATCTTGTTGGTGCGGAGCCGGTCGGTGCGCGCCACCACCAGCGTGGACAGGCCGTGGCGGTGCGCCTCCAGCGTCACCGTTCCCTCGGCGCCGCTGTAGGTCACGTGGTGCGACCCCTGTTCCACCCGCGCCAGCTCGGCGCGCTCAGTGAATATCTCGTCCGCCTTCGCGAACACCTCGCGCGTGGGCAGCACCGTGCTGCGCTCGTAGTCCGACATCGTCCCATCCCTCCAGGGTGTTCGCCGGCGGCGCGTGCGCGCCGGACGGTCATCGCATCTTGCTCCGCAGCACCTCGCGCAGCGCGTCGATCGGCTGGGCGCCCAGCAGCAGCTCGGCGTCGCTCCCGCCGCCCACGATCAGCGCCGGCACGGCGGCCACGCCCAGCCTGCGCGCCAGCGCCCGGTCGGCCGTCACCGCGTCGGCGAAGCGGTCCACGTCGAGCACCACGTGCGTCTCGGTTGCATCCAATCCCGCGGCCGCGGCCAGCTCCACCAGCACGTCCACCCGGCCGATGTCGCGCCCCTCGCCGAAGTACGCGGTGAAGAGCGCCTCGCGCATCGGCCGCTCAACGTCCTTGCTCGCCCCGAGCTTCGCCGCCTCGTGCGCCTTGGCGGTGCGCGGCACCAGCGCGGGCGTTGCGAGCGGCGCGCCGAGCTCGTCCGCCAGCGGCCGCGCGGCCTCGAGATCCTCCGCCGACACGCTCGCCGGGAGCGGGGCGGGCGCGGGGTACAGCTCGAAGGCGGCGAAGCGCGGCGCGGCCACTCCCTCGTCCTCCAGGCGCCGCAGGGCGGCCTCGGTGACGTGGCAGAACGGGCACGTGAAGTCCGAGAACACCACCACCGGCACGGCCGCCATGCGCCCCGCTGGCTGCGGTGAGAAGATCAGGCTTCGGCGGCGCCCAATCTGTCCCGGCGCGCGGGGGCACGCAAGCCACGGCGCGGCCCCGCACTTGCCCCGCGTCCGCCGGGGACGGAGGATGGAGCGGCGAACTGGGAGAGCGACGATGGCCGAGGCGTGGACGCACCACTTCGGGGCGGTGAACGGCATCCGGCTGCACTGGGTGGAAGCCGGCGAGGGGCCGCTGGTGCTGCTGCTGCACGGCTTTCCCGAGTTCTGGTACGGCTGGCGCAACCAGATCCCGGCGCTGGCGGCGGCGGGCTTCCGCGTGGTCGCCCCCGACATGCGCGGCTACAACCTCTCCGACAAGCCGAAGGGCGTGCGCAGCTACGGCGCCGAGCTGCTGACGGACGACGTCGCCGGGCTGATCCGCCACCTGGGCGCGGAGCGGGCGCACGTGGCCGGGCACGACTGGGGCGGCGTGCTCGGGTGGCGGCTGGGGATGCGGCGTCCGGAGCTGGTGGAGCGGCTGGTGATCATCAACGCGCCGCACCCGGCGGTGTTCGGGCGCGAGCTGAAGCACCCCCGGCAGCTCCTGCGCTCGTGGTACGCCGGCTTCTTCCAGCTCCCGCTCCTCCCCGAGGCCGCGTTCCGGGCGAACGACCATGCCCTGCTGGAGCGCGTCTTCCGCAACAGCCCGCGCCGGCCGGGCGCCTACACCGACGAAGACATTCGCCTCTACAAGGAAGCCGTGTCGCAGCCCGGCGCGCTCACCGCGATGCTCAACTACTACCGCGCCTTCGGCCGCAACACGCTGCGCGGCAAGAGCGACGGCGAGGGCGCGGGGGGCGACGGCATCGTGCGGCGGCCCACGCTGGTGATCTGGGGCGAGCAGGACACGGCGCTCACCACGCACAACCTGGACGGGCTGGAGCGCTACGTCCCCGACCTGCGCATCGAACGCATCCCCGAGGCCAGCCACTGGGTCCCCGCGGACGCACCCGAGCGCGTGAACCGCCTGATGATCGATTTCTTCCGTGATCTACCGACGCACCCGCCGGCGCCGGCGTGAGGAGGGGACGCGTGTTGCTCCCGGGGGGACGTCGGCAGACATTCAGGCGCACGATTTCCAGCTTCCGCGATCGCGGAGGCCGAGGGTCCACCTTTGCGGCATCAACGGCGAAAATCGATGGCGGATGACGGTACGGTGGCGAATGGCGCGATGGACGGCGTAATCACGGTCGGACCGCCGCCGCCGGCCGCGCCGCCGCCGATCCGGCGCGAGCTGGCGCGGAAGGCGTTCCACGTCGCGTCGGCGTCGCTGCCGCTGCTGGTGTGGATGTCGCCGCACTGGCTGGCGCTCGCCGTGCTGCTGCCGACGGCGGCCGTGGCGGTGGTGGTGGACTGGACGCGGCTGCGCTTCCGGACGCCGCGCTACTGGTTCCTGCGCTACACCCGCCGCATGCTGCGCCACCACGAGCGCCGCCGCTTCGCCGGCGCGACGTACATGGCCGTGGCGTACGCGGCGGCGGTGGTGCTCTTCCCCAAGCCCATCGCGGTGATGGCGATGCTGTTCAACGGCTTCGGCGATGCGGCGGCGGCGCTGGTGGGCAAGCGCTTCGGGCGCCACCGCACCGCGTGGGGGAAGAGCTGGGAGGGCTTCGCCGCCGGGTTGACCGTCAACCTGGCCGTCGGCCTGGTGATAAGCTCGCTGAGCGGCGGCGTGCTCCCCGCCCTCGCGGCGGTCGCCGGGGGCACGGCCGCGGCGGTGCTGGAGTTCCTCGACCTTCCCGTGGACGACAACGTGCGCGTCACCCTCGGCGGCGGCGGCGCGGCGTGGCTGGTGGCGATGCTGCTGGCGTGATGCCGGCAGGTCGGGCACGCCGGAGGTCGGCGTTGATGAAGTCGGACGAATAGACGGCTCGATGTCGGATCGGGGATGACGAGGGCGGCGCTCGGGGGAGTGCCGCCTTCTTGTGCTCGCCGTTCACGTTTCGATCGAACCAGCAGTGAAGACGGGCCTCCGCGCGCTCTGCCGCCAACCCTTATCGGCCGGCGCCGAGGGGGACGGCCAGGGGCCGGCGAACGTCTCTCTTGCGCAGTCCGCCTCTGCGCGGCATTACTATGCCCCGGCGCGACGGCTCGACTCTCAGTCGGGCAGCTTCCACTTCGCGCCGCCCTTCCCGCACGGCCGCCACGGCGGAAATCCCTCCCCGCCGAATCCCGGAATCCATCGACTCGCGCGAGCGTCGCACCGGCACGGTATCCACCGTCGCCGTCCCGGCACCCGTGTCGTCTTCCCCGGCACATCCGCCGGGGCGTTCCACCCGTCATCCCCACAATGAGGAGCCTCACATGATCCCTCCCAATCCCTTCTCCCACAAGAACACCGATGGGACCGACGGCCGCATCCTGAAGTACCACGGCGAGGAGGTGTACCTGGCGGGGCGGTACCCGAACATCGGGGACCTGCCGGACGTCAACTACGACGTGCTGCTGCGCAAGCTGTCGGTGCAGCGCAACAACTTCTTCCGCCACTGGATGACGGCGTACTGGAACTATTCCCTGCCGGGAAACCACCACAGCCCCTTCGCGCGGCCCGGCGGCAAGTGGAACCTCACCGCGTACAATCCCGACTACTTCGTGCGCCTGGACCGGATGATCCGCGCGGCGCTGCATCACGGGATCGTGGTTCAGCTCACCCTGTTCGACGTGCCGGGGCTGAAGAACATCTCGCCCGACCGGTGGGCGAAGAACCCCTGGAACTCGGTCAACAACAGCAACGGCTTCATCGCCGCCCCGGACGGCGTGGTCCCGTTCTACGACCTGGGCCACGTGGGGCTGCGGACGGCGCAGAAGGCCTTCGTGGACAAGGTGGTGGGCGCCACGATGATGTACCCGAACGTCTTCTACGAGATCATCAACGAGGGCAGCGGCGGCGGGGACGCGGAGCGGCCGACCCGCGTGCGCTGGTTCGACGCCGTCACCGGGTGGATCTACGACAAGACGAAGGCAGCGGAAGGCGGGCGGCTGATCTTCCACAACGACTACGTGGCCAACGGGCAGAGCGCCGCCGACGTGATCTTCTGGAAGTCGCAGCAGCATCTGCCCCAGTACGCCAACTACTCCAAGCTCGACGGGGTGATCCTCCACGGCGACCCGCGCAACGTGCTCCCCTCCGCGACCCGGTACAAGGATATCCAGGACCTGGTCTTCCAGGTTTCCACCGACGCCTACGACGACAGGACGACCCCCGAGGACGACCGGGACACGTTCGAGTGGAACGAGGCCGTCGTGCCCGTCCTGTTCGCCCGCAAGATGATCTACCAGGCCGAGGCCGCGTTCCCCGACACGGGGCGGGCCATCGGGCAGGCGGCCCCGTCGCCCACCGACCTGCGGCTGGGGCGCTTCACCCACCTCTTCCGCGGCGGCGCGGCCGGGCAGACGCCGTTCCAGCGGCGCTTCTTCGTGGACGGGGGGCTGGGCTTCTACATCGACTACGCGGTGGCCGGCACCGGCGAGGTGGGGCGCGGGCGGGTGGTGGACTTCCAGTTCGACGGCACGGACCAGCAGATCTCCCTGCGCCCCGACGGCGCCGCCGCCGCGACGTGGTGGCGGTTCGGCTTCACCGCCAACGGCGCCACCCTCACCCTGGACAGCCTGGGGACCGAGCCCACGCTCGTGATGAACCGCGTGCCCCGCGCGCCGCTGAGCCAGGTCATCCCCTTCCTCTACAACTGGGAGCGGATCGACAACACCGGGGCCGCGCTGGCCGTGGACTTCGAGATCCGCTTCGACGTGGACGGGGCGCTGCGTCTCTTCCGGCGCGCGGGCGACGAGGAGATCGACCACCTGGAAGTCCGCGCGGTCGACGCCACGACGCTCACGCTGGGCCGCCTGCGCAACGGCACCACCCAGACCCTCCGCTACACCTTCGGGAAGCGGGGCTCCGGGCTGCGCACGCTGGAGCTGGTGAACACCGCCAACAACGCCCGGCAGCTCTTCGAGGAGCGCGCCTGGTACATCCCGACGACGGTCACCCGCGTCCCCGCGAGTGCCACCGCGGCCACGACCGCCGCCGCCGAGCCGGCGCTGGTGTAGCTTCGGCCACCCAGGCGGAGTCGGGCACGAGGGGGGGCGAAGGGCGGGAAACCGTCCTTTGCCCCTTTCCGTTGCGCCACTCGACGTCCGCGCATGTTCGAGGAATGCGATGCATCGCCATCGATCCTCGTCCGGTTGAAGACGCGGCACGGATCGAATCCCGCTCGGCGCCTTGTCATCCGCCGCCGCAACGGCGCATATTCGCGGGAGGCAGCGTCCCCCTTCCGCCCCCGCACTCCCGATCCATGCCCACCAGAGCCCCAGGCGCCATCCGCTCGCGCAGCACGGCCGTTCCCCTCGCGCCGGTGGAGCGCGACACCGTGCTCAAGATCTTCCTGGGCGCGGTGGACCGGTACGGGCGCGCCGACGCCATGCTGCACAAGGCCGGCGGCGCGTGGAAGCCGATCTCGCACCAGGAGCTGGAGCTGCGCGTGGCGGCGCTGGCCGCGGCGCTCACGGCGGCTGGGATCCGCGCCGGCGACCGGGTGGCGATCCTCTCCGAGAACCGGCCCGAGTGGGCGATCACCGACTACGCGGTGCTGGGGCTGGGCGGCATCGACGTCCCCATCTACCCCACCCTGCCGGCGAACCAAGCCCACTTCATCCTCAAGGACTGCGGCGCGGCGGCCGTGTTCGTCTCCACCGCCGCGCAGCTCGCCAAGATCGAGGAGGTGCGCCGCGACCTCCCCGACCTGCGGCTGGTCGTCTCGTTCGACGACCCCGACGGCGTGGGGGGCGCGCGCCGCTTCGGCGAGATGGTGGACGAGGGGCGGCGGCTGGTGGAGGGGGGCGGCGCCGAGCGCTTCCGCGACCGCGCCGCGCAGGTGAGCCGTGACGACGTGGCCACGCTGATCTACACCTCGGGGACGACGGGCACGCCCAAGGGGGTGATGCTCACGCACTGGAACCTGTGCTCCAACGTGGCCGCCTGCCGCCAGCACGACGTGCTCGACCCCAAGCCCGGCGACCTGGCGCTGTCGTTCCTGCCGCTCTCGCACGTCTTCGAGCGGATGGTGGACTACTGGTACTTCGACGCGGGGATCGGCATCGCCTACGCCGAGTCGATCGACAAGGTGGCCGACAACCTGGTGGAGGTGCGCCCCACCGTCGCGGTCGCCGTCCCCCGGCTGTACGAGAAGATCTACGCCAGGGTCGCCGGCGCCACGGGGATCAAGAAGCACATCGTGGCCTGGGCGCGGCGCACCGGCGCGGCGGTGGTGGACGCGCGCCTCGCCGGCCGCGAGCCCGGGGCGGCGCTGGCGCTGCAGTACCGGGTGGTGGACAGGCTGGTGTTCAGCAAGCTGCGCGAGCGCACGGGCGGGCGGCTGCGCACCTTCATCTCCGGCGGCGCGCCGCTCGCGGCCGAGATCGCGCGCTTCTTCTGGGCGGCCGGTCTTCCCGTGTACGAGGGCTACGGGCTGACGGAGACGTCCCCCGTGATCGCGGTGAACAAGCCGGGGCAGACGCGGCTGGGCACCGTGGGCCCCGTGGTCCCCGGCGTGGAGGTGGCGATCGGGGACGAGGGCGAGATCCTGACCCGCGGCCCGCACGTGCTGAAGGGCTACTGGAAGAACCCCGACGCCACCGCCGAGCTGATCGACAGCGACGGCTGGCTGCACACCGGCGACATCGGCGAGCTGGAAGACGGCTTCCTGCGCATCACCGACCGGCTGAAGAACATCATCGTCACCGCCGGCGGGAAGAACGTGGCCCCGGCGCCGATGGAGAACCTGGCCGCGATGTCGCCGTTCGTGGCGCAGGTGGTGATGATCGGCGACAAGCGTCCCTTCGGCAGCATGCTGGTGGTGCCCGACCACGAGAACCTGGCCCCGTGGGCGAAGGAGCAGGGGATCGAAACGGCGGACCGTACCGCGCTCGCCGCCGACGAGCGGGTGCACGCGCTGCTGGAGCGCGAGACGCTGGGCCGCCTCACCGGCTTCGCCCGCTACGAGGTGCCCAAGAAGATCCTGGTGATCCCGGACGAGTTCACCATCGAGAACGGGATGCTCACCCCCAAGCTCAGCATCAAGCGCCACGTGGTGGAGAAGCGCTACGCGGCGGAGATCGACGCGCTGTACGCCAAGGGCGGCGGCGGAGAGTAGGGGAGCTTCGGGATGATACGGAAAGCCTCGCACGCGCGGGGCTTTTCGTTTTCGGGGGATGGAGGAATCGAGACTACACAAGCTACGATGTGGGTCCGCGGCGTCGCGGGCCCCCCTCCCTGGCGCTTCGCGCCGGCTCCTTCGTCTCGCGCTGACGTTGCATCGGAAGTCGCGGGATTTCTTGCGGGCGCAGGAGCCGCGGCAACGCAGAAGCCAGTAGTCCGCGAAGGCGGACTTCGTGTGGTTGTTGCAGCGATTTCAATCGCCCCACGTAGTTGCAGTTCTCCCCTTTCTCCCGCGCCCAGCGGGGGAGAGGGGCCCGGGGGAGAGGGGGCCGCCCGGCGCTCGCCCGGTCTCCACCGCCCGAACGTCGCCCTCCCGTAGCCCGGAGGGTTCGGCGTGCGTCAGGTGTTCCTCTCGGTGTGACCCGCCGCGGCGCGCCTGCGTCGTAACCGGAAAGCCGCTGGCACGGCGGATGCGCCATGAACGAGCGTTTCTGCGGCCGGTGCGCGCATCAACGACGGCGATGAGCCGCCGATGCCATGGGCGGCGTGGTTTTGACCCGCCGCCGCGCCGGTGTAGATTGCCCGTTCCTGCCCACGGCAGGGACGGGCACCGTCCGCCACCCGCCAGCCCGGCGGGGGCGCCGCGGCACGCCCTACATTCCTGACCCCTGCCCCGAATGCTCGCTCGCGCCGCGCGCGGGACGCCGACGCTTCGCACGCTCCTCCGCGCCGCGGCCCTGCCGCTGGTGCTCGTCGCGCTTGCCGCCTGCGCCGCGGGCGGCGGGCGCGCCACCGGGCCGTTCCCCGGGCTCGCGCAGTACCAGGGCCGCGAGATCCACGACGTGGAACTGAGCGGCGAGCTGGGCGAGGTCCCGCGCGACTCGGTGCTGCGCGTGATCGCCACCCGGCGCTCGCGCTGCAGCCTGCTGGGGATCATCCCCGTGTGCCTGCCGGTGCTGGGCGGGCGCATCACCGAGAAGCTCGACACGCAGGTGCTGGCGCGCGACGTGGTGCGCATCCAGCTGGTGTTCCGCGACAACGGCTACTACGGCACCCGCGTGGTGCCCACCGTGGACGAGGCCGCCGACAACAGCGTGGACGTGCGCTTCAACGTGATCCCCGGCGAGCGGGTGCTGCTGCGCTCGCTGGACGTGAGCGGCGCCGAGGCGATCGTCCCCGACAGCGTGGTGCTGGCCAGGGTGCCGCTGAAGGTGGGCGAGCCCTTCCGCCGCAACGACTTCCTCGCCGCGGTGGACACCGTGCGCAACGTGCTGCTGGACAGCGGCTACGCGTACGCGCAGGTGCTGCGCAACTACCAGATCGACACCATCGCCGACGTGGCCGACGTGAACCTGGAGGCCGCCCCCGGCCCGCTGGTGACCGTGGACACGGTGATCTTCGAGGGGCTCGACCGGGTGAGCGAGCGCCTCGCCCGCCAGCAGCTCACCTTCCGCGAGCGCTCGCGGCTGCGCTCGCGCGACCTGCTGCGCAGCCAGCGCAACCTGTACGACCTGGAGCTGGTGCGCTTCGCCACCGTGGACGTGGCCCCCGAGAGCGTGCAGGTGACCCCCGACTCGGCCGAGCTGGCCCGCGACAGCATCGGCAGCACGGTGCTGGTCCGCGTGGGCGAGGCGCCGCGCTACGCCGTGGACGCCTCGGTGGGGTACGGCACGGCCGACTGCTTCCGCGGCTCGGTGCAGCACACCGACCGCAACTTCCTGGGCGGCGCGCGCCGGCTGCAGGTCACGGGCTCCGTCGCCAAGGTGGGGATCGGCGACCCGTTGAACGCGGGGCTCGAGGGGTCGCTCTGCCGGGCGTTCGCGCTCGACTCGGTGCGCTCGGACGTGGTGGACACCGCCATCTCGCGCGCCCTCAACTACCGCCTGGCCGCCGACTTCCTGCAGCCGCGGCTGTTCGGCACCCTCAACAGCGTGACCGTGGGCGCCTACGCCGAGCAGATCTCGGAGCTGGGGCTGTACGTGCGCAAGGACGTGGGCGGGCAGGTGGGGCTGGTGCGCGACATGGGGCCGGGGACGCTCCTTTCCACCACCTTCACCGTGGAGCGCGGCTCCACCACCGCGCACGACATCTTCTTCTGCGTGGTGTACGAGGTGTGCCGGCGCGAGGAGATCGACCCGCTCACCCGGCCGCGCTGGTCCAACAACCTCTCGGCGGGGCTGATCCGCACGCGGGTGCGGCAGAACCCCTTCCCCAGCGGCGGCTACCAGTTCCGCGTGGGCACCGACCTGGCGACCCGCTTCCTGGGCTCGGACGACCAGTACCTGCGCCTGCTGGGCGACGGCAGCGTGTACCGCAGCGTGGGCGGCAACAAGGTGGTGCAGTTCCGGCTGATGGGGGGCACCTTCCTGGACGGGGTGGTCGGCAACGGCTTCATCCCCCCGCAGCGGCTCTTCTACGCCGGCGGCGCCACCACCGTGCGCGGCTTCCGGCGCAACGAGCTGGGGCCGGTGATCTACGTGGTGCGCCCCTCGCTCAGCGACAGCACCGAGGCCGACACCATCCCCTCGGCCACCGGCGGCCGGCGCATCGTGGTGGGCACGGTGGAGATCACCGCGCCCTCGCCGATCCTGCGCAACCGCCTGCGGGTGGCGGCGTTCGTGGACGGCGGCCGGGTGTGGGGCGCCGCGGCCGAGGAGCTGACCAGCCCGCCCTTCCGCTTCACCCCCGGCGTGGGCGTGCGCGCGGCGTCGCCCGTCGGCCCCGTGCGCCTGGACCTGGCCTTCAACCCCTACCCGCAGCCGACGGGCCCGCTGTACCAGATCAACCGCCAGGGCGACCTCGAGGGGCTGGTGGACCCGGCCTACCAGCCGAAGGCCAAGAGCTTCCTGCGCCGGCTGGTGCTGCACATCTCCATCGGCCAGACCTTCTAGCATGGCCCGCCGCCGCCGCCTCGACCGGGTCGGCCTCCTGCTGCTGGGGGCGGTGGCGGGCTTCGTGGTCACGCTGCTCCTGGTCTACACCACCGTGCAGCGCGGGCGCACGCGGGTGGTGGAGGAGCGCATCCGCATCGCCCTGGGGCTCCCCGAGCAGGCGTTCACGCTGGAGCGGATCGAGCCCGACGGCACGCTGCGCGTGGCGCTGCACGACGTGGCCTTCCTCGACCGCAACCGCGACACCATCCTCTCCGCCCCGCTGGCGCGCGCGCGGCTGGTCACCCGCACGCTGAACGGCGGCGGCGCGATCGTCTTCGACCAGGGCGAGATCGTGCGCCCCAACCTGCGGCTGCAGCGCGACCCCAACGGCCAGTGGAACGCGCTGCAGATCTTCGCCGTGGAGGCGGGCGGCAGGCCGGTGCGCGGCGCCGGCGGGGCCGGCGCGCAGCAGGGGCGCACCTTCGACTTCCGCAACCTGCGCCTGGTGGACGGGCGCGCCCGCATCGTCACCGCCACCACCCCGCCCGCCGCCGGCCCGCAGCCGCGGTACGCCTCTGGGGGCCCGCCCGAGAAGGTGCGCTACCGCGGGCAGTGGCTGTCGGTGCACACCATCCGCGGGCTGGACGCCAACCTGGCGCTGGTGCGGGTGAAGGGCGAGGGCGGCTGGCGGGTGGACATCGACGGCGCCAACGCGGTGGTGAGCAACCCCGACACGCGCATCGAGGCGCTGGCGGGGCGGATCGAGCAGGACAACCGGCAGAACCTGAGCTTCGCCATCCGCGAGCTCCGCACGCCCTTCTCGCGCTTCGAGGGCCAGGGGACGATGAACCTGGCCGGCGCCACCCCGCGCTACGACCTGCGCGTGCGCGCGCAGCCGCTCGACTTCCGCGACCTGGCGGGGATGGGCTTCGCGGTGCCGCGCGAGGGAAGCGCGCGCTTCGCGCTGGCGGTGGAGACGCTCTCCGGGAGCCGCACGCGGTGGACTGTGACCGACGCGCAGGCGGCGGTGCTCGACTCGCGCGCCGGAGGCCGTCTGACCGTCGTGACGCAGCCGGGCCGCGAGCCGGTGTTCAGCGACACCCGGCTGCGGCTCGACCCGCTGCGCATCGTGGACCTGGAGACGCTGGGCTTCATCGAGAAAGCTCCGCTGGGCGGCGAGGTGCGAGGCACGGTCGCGTCGGTGGACGAGGTGGAGGCCGGCCGCGGCGGCGCGCTGCGGGTGGACTTGGCCGCGTCCCTCGTCCCCCGCAGCACGGTGGACGCGCCGACGTCGACCATCGCCGCGCACGGGCTGGTGCGCGTGGGCGGCCCCGCCGGCTTCCGCATGGAGGGGCTGCAGGTGACGGCCGAGCCGCTGAACCTGGCCACCCTGGCGCCGATGTTCCCCGAGAACGCCGCGATGCTGCGCGGCATCGTGCGCGGCGGCGCGGCGCTCACGGGAACGCTGAAGCAGCTGCGCATCGAGGGCGGCGACCTGGCGTACGCGGTGGGCAGCGCGCCCGAGACGCGGCTGCGCGGGATCAGCGGCACGCTGTCGATGGACCCCGCGCTGCGCTTCGACATCAACGCGCGCGCCGAGCCGCTGGCGCTGGCCACGCTCACCCAGCTCTTCCCCTCGCTCCCCTTCCGCTCGGCCACGCTCTCGGGGCCGATCCGGGTGAGCGGCACGGCCGAGCGCGTGGCGTTCGACGTGGACCTGAACGGCACCGCGGGCGCGCTGGCGATGCGCGGGACGCTGGGGCTGGGCGGGCCGGTGCCCACCTTCGACGTGACCGGCCGCGTGGCCGCCTTCCGCGCGGCGGTGCTGGTGCAGGGCGCGCCCGCCGCGGCGGACGAGGTGACGGGCACCTTCTCGGCGCGCGGCAGCACCGAGGACTTCCGCTTCGCGATGGACCTGCGGCAGCGCACCGGCTCCTTCAACCTGGCTGGCACCGTCCGCCGCCCCGCGGGGGTGCCGCCGATCTTCGACGTGGCCGGCCGGGTGGACAACTTCCAGCTCGGCGTGCTGCTGGGCCACCCCTCGCTCCTCCCCGACGGCGTGAGCGGGCCGATCCGCGTGTCGGGCGGCGGGCGGCAGCCGTACCGCTTCGACGTGGACCTGCGCGGGCCGCAGGGGGTGTTCGCGCTGAACGGGTGGTACGCCCCGGGCACCGTGCCGCGCTACTCGATCCGCGGGCAGATCGCCGGGCTCGACCTGGCGGCGCTCCCGGGGCTGGCCGCCTTCCCGCACACCCGGCTCACCGGCTCGCTCCTCCTGGACGGCCGCGGGACCACGCCGGAGACCTTCGTGGGCCGCGTGGAGTTCACCGCGGCGCCGGGGTCCACCGTGGGCGGCATCGCCCTGACCGTGGGGACGCTGAAGGTGAACAGCGACGGCGGCGTGCTGCGGGTGGACACGCTCCTCTTCGCCGGGCGCGGCTTCCGCGCCGAGGCCACCGGCGCGATCGGCATCACCCGCAACGCCGGGCCGCTCACCTTCTCGCTGAACGCGCCCAACCTGGCGCTGCTGCGCCCCTTCGTCCCCGGGAGCGACACGCTCCCCGACCTGGCGGGCTCGGTGGCGATGTCGGGGACGATGCAGGGGACGCTGCGCAACCCGTCCGTCGGCGTGTCGGGGCAGGCGCGCGGCTTCCGCTACGGCACCTACGCGGCGGGCGCGCTCACCTTCTCCTTCGCCGGCGCCAGCGCGGGCGGGCGGTGGACGGGCGAGGCGAAGCTGAACGGCACCGGGCTGCAGGTGGGCTCGATCGAGCTGCAGGCGCTGAACCTGACGGCCAACCTGAGGCCGAACGCCACCGCCTTCTCCTTCTCGGCGCGACGCGACGCGCAGACCGACCTGACGGCCGCGGGGACGCTGGAGATGGACGGGTTGACGCCGCGCGGCGCGATCCTGGACGCGCTGGGGCTGCGCATCGGCGGCAGCGAGTGGCGGCTGGCGCAGCGCGCGCGGGTGGGGTGGACCGAGGCGCGCGGCCTCGCCGT
>DASQLJ010000691.1:0-5087 GCA_035630095.1 Longimicrobium sp. | reverse complement strand
GACGAGCGCGCTCGGCTCTATCCACCCGCCGCCGTCGGCCCATGACGACACACTTCTTGCGTCTTTCTTTCCCCACGCCTACACTCGGCTCGGGGAATGCGCGGCGGATGTCGTGGGGCCACGTACCGGCTGTGGCAGCGTCGTCCGCCGTAATGCCCCGCACCCCTTTGCTTTCCTCCCACCACCGGAGCACCGCCGGGCCATGCCGCAGCACCGAGTTCAACCTCGACGTTCCACCCAAAGGAGGGCTCCATGCTCGACCAGCTTCTGGAAGTGCAGGTCTTCGTCCCTGGAGAGGAGGTTGCCGGTGGAAGCGCGCTCGACGACCTCGACGCCGCGCTGGAGGCGCTGCGGGTGGTGCCGCTGGGCGACGACCTTCTCGGCCGCACGCCGCGCGCCGAAGACACCGCCGAGCTGAACTGTACGGGCGGCGCCACCTGCAACTTCAAGTGCGGCCCCACGGCGTACTGGGAGTGCGGGCCGTCGGCGGGGGGGTCGTGCCAGTACACCTGCGACGGCAGCAACACCTGCGCGGGCGCCTGCAGCACCTCGTACGAGACCTCCTGCGCCTACGTCCTGACCTGCACCTGCGCGGAAAACGGATGCGGATGACACGAGCCGCCGGCGCCGCGCGGCGCCAGGGCTGAAGCCGCGTCGATGCCCGTCGGGTACAGCCGTACCCGACGGGCATTGCTGCAAAGGCACCCGTTCGGCAGCACCTCCGCAACCAACGACCCTCCGGCAATCGCTCGCACCTTGATCGAATAGCGTCCCCTTAGCGCCGCATCCACTCGTGTAACTCGAAGCGACTCCCCACGCCGGAAGCCTGCTATCCACATGGGTGCCGTTGTGGTGCGATTACCGAACTCTCGGCGCGCGTTTCCCCTCAGGTGTTGAACAATAGTGGATGATTCGCGGTCCGGCCCGCCGCCGCGAATGGCATGTCCGCCGCGAGTGTCGCCCCTTCCTCCCACACATCTCTTGCGCCGGTCTTCCCCCGCGCCCACACTTGATCGGGGACCCATGCAACGGGCGCGACGATTGCTGCGCACCGGCCGCAACGCTCGAACGTCCGCCCAACCGTCCCGCATCTCCCTTCCCCCACCCTGGTGCCCTGCCGGCCCGCGACCCCGCACGAGTTCCAACCCTCACCACACCACCCAGAGGAGACACCATGTTCGACCAGCTCCTGGAAGTGCAGGTCTTCGTCCCCGGGCAGGAAGCCGGTGAAGCGGGAAGCGCGCTCGACGACCTCGATGCCGCGCTGGAGGCGCTGCGGGTGGTGCCGCTGGGCGACGACGTGCTCGTCCGCACGCCGCACGCCGACGCCACCTACGAGATCAACTGTACCAACGGCGCCACCTGCAACTTCAAGTGCGGTCCGACCGCCTACTGGGAGTGCGGGCCGTCCTCGGAGGGCTCGTGCGGGGCCACCTGCGAGGGCCAGAACACGTGCTTCGGCGCCTGCGATACGTACGTGGTGAACGGATGCACGTCGGTGCAGATGATCTGCGGGTAGTGCGGGTCACGGCCCGCGCGTGAGCCAGGCCACGGCCACGCTCGGGCCACCTCTCCGTTCCGGGTGGTGTCCACCAGGTACCGCGCGTACCCGAGGGACACCACCCGCGTGGCACGGCAGCCGTCCGACACGCTTGCATCCTCCCTCTCCCCGCACCGATCCGCCCTCTGCCGGCGACCGCTCCCACGCGATCGAATGCGTCCCGTTAGCGCCGCATCCACTCGTGTAGCCGGAGCGACTCCGCACGCCGGGAGCCTGCTTTCCACACGGTCGCATCAACGACGTGAGATCCGGGCGCTCGACCCGTGTTTCCGCGCGGGTGCTGAACGAGGGTGGATGATCCGCGGCCGCGGCGCTGCTGTGAATCGCGCGTCCGCCGCGCGTCTAGCCCGCCCCCGGCACACATCTCTTGCGCCGTTCTTCCCCCGCGCCACACTTTGATTCGGGACCCATGCAACGGACACGACGAGGGGCTGCGCACCGGCCGCACCCCTGGACCGTCCGCCGAAGCGCCCCGCATCTCCCTCCACCTACCTGGTGCCCCGCCGGCCCGCGACCCCGCACGAGCTCCAACCCTCACCGTGCCACCAAGGAGACGCCATGTTCGACCAGCTCCTGGAAGTGCAGGTCTTCACCCCGGGACACGAGGTTCGCCAGGGCTACGACGAGACGGTGACCGCGCTCGACGACCTCGATGCCGCGCTGGACGCGCTGCAGGTGGTACCGCTGGGCGACGACGTTCTCGTCCGCACGCCGCACGCCGACGTCACCCTCGAGCTGATGTGTACGGGCGCCGCGACCTGCAACGTCAAGTGCGAGCCGACGGGCTACTGGGACTGCCAGTACTCGGCCCAGGGCTCCTGCCAGGAGACCTGCAACGGCGACTACACCTGCATCGGCGATGCTTGCGGCGGCCCCACCGCGGCGAGCTGCTGATGACCCCCTGCGCGGTTCCGGCATGAGCGAGACGACGGCCACGCCGGAGCCGCGCGCTGTTCAGGCGGGGCCCACCGGGTACAGCGTGTACCCGATGGGCATCGCCCGGGTGGCGGGGCAGCCGTTCGACGCCCTCGCGGCCCTCCACTTCCCCCGCTCCCTCCGTGTCCACGAACGTCTGGCTCGCCACGAGCGCGCACGCGACGCGGCGCTCGCGCGCCTGGGCGAGCGCCTCCACCACGCCGTCGGCGCCGCGGACGGCGAGGCCCGGCGTGCGCTGCTGGCCGCGGCGCGCAACCTCCGGCGCAACCACAAGCTCAGCGACGAGCAGGCGCACACCCTCCGCGCCGCGGCGCCGGGCGACGTCGCCGCCGCGCTGGAGCGGTGGGAGCGGACATCGGAGCGCGTCCGCGCCACGGCGGAGGCGTGCGAGCGCGTGTACCGCCGCGAAACGCGGGAGGCGCGCCGGGCGCTCGCGGAGCTCGCGAGCGACGAGGCCTTCCTGAACGGGATCGTCCTGGGCAGCTCCCCCGTGTACGAGCGGCTCCGCGCCCGCCTGGAGGGCGCGTCCTCCGTCCGCCACCCGCGCGGACCCGCGGCCCGCCGGCTGGAGTTGACGCTGCTGCGGTACTTCGCGCGCGCGGCCACCAAGACGACGCCGTTCAGCACCCTCACCTCCACGGCGATTGCCCGCTTCTCCGACGACGAGCGGTCCGCGCTGGCGGAGCTCGCCCCCGGCGACGCGCCGCTGTCGGCGGTGACGGTGAACAAGGGGATCTACGGCCTGCTCGCCCCGCTGCTGGCGGAAGCGCCGGAGCTGTTCCCGCAGTTCGGGGTGACGCCCAACCCCAGCCTCCGCGCGGTGGGCGAGAGCCACTCGATGCTCCTGTCGAGGGGCGGCCGGGAGCACGTGGTGGTGCTCCCCGCGTCGCCCGTGATCGACCGCTGCGTGGCGCTGATCGCGCGGCTCGGCGGCACGGCGCCGTACGCCGTGGTGGTGCGGGAGCTGGCTGCGGCGCTGCGGGCCGACCCGGCAGAGGTGGCGCGCAGGGTCGACCGGCTGATGGAGGCGGGGATCCTCCAGCTCAACAGCGGGATCCCCGAGCGCGACCAGGCGTGGGTGGCGCCTCTGGTGGCCGCCCTGCGCGACTCGCCGCACCCGCTCGCCACCCGGGCGTGCGAGCTGCTGGGGACGATGGAGGAGCTCGCCGGCCGCTACCCCGCGGCGGGACCCGCCGGGCGGCTCGCGCTGCTGGGCGCGGCGAGGGAGGCGCTCGGAGGGCTGTTCCCCCCCGGCGGCGCGCCGGGCGAGGCCGGGAAGGCGCCGCCGCCCCAGCGGGCCCGCGACCGCCTGCTGACGGGTGTCCGCGCGACGCCGCTCTTCGAGGACACCGCCTTCGCGCGGCCGGTGCTGCTGAACACGCCGCGGCTCCGCCCCGCGCTCGACGCGCTGGCGGTGTGGGTGGACTGCATGAGCCGCGGCTCGCCGGTGTGGGCGCACCGGGCCAACCTGCGCGCCTACTACGACCAGGCGTTCGCGGGGCACGAGCGGGTGCCCTTCCCCGCCTTCTACGAGGGATACCGGGCGGCGGTGTTCGACCCGATGCTGCGGCACGAGCAGAACCCCTCTCCCGAGTCCCGGCAGGCGACCGACCCGTTCTCGCTCCCCCAGATCGCCGAGAGCGCGGCCGAGGGGGAACGCCTCTTCTCCCTCCTCGCGGCGCGCTGGGCGACCGACCCGGGCGCCGAGGACATGCACCTGTGCCGCGACGACTTCGCGCCGCGCGCGGGCGGCGTGCGCCACCCGGCGCCGGGCTCGTCCGGGGTGTTCGCCCAGCTCGCCGCGTTTGCCGGTGGCGACGCGATCGTCGTGGACAAGAACTCGATCTTCCCGGGGATGGGGAAGTACTTCTCCCGCTTCCTCCCGCAGTTCCCCGCGCGCTACGCGGAAGAGGTGCTCGCGCACAACGCGCGGCACCCGGAGTACATGGTGGCCGAGCTCTGCGACGACGGCGAGTTCAGCTTCAACGGCAACCTGCACCCCCCGCTCGCCCGGTTCGACATCAACTATCCCGCGCGCGTCACCGGGCTGCGTGCCGAGACGAACCTCCCGCTGGCCGAGCTGGTGGTGGAGCCCGACGCGGCGCTCTCCTGGCGGCTGAAGCTGGTGCACGCGCCCAGCGGACGGGAGGTGCTTCCGGCGGACCTGGGCTTTCTCACGCCGCGCTGGCGCCCGCCGCTCTTCCGCGTGCTGTCGCTCTTCACCGCCTGCTTCCACGAGACGCTGCCGATCCCCTGGCACACCGGCCAGCCGCACCGCCCCGAGGCGCGCGAGGACGGCGTGGTGTACCGGCCGCGCGTGCGCTTCGAGGAGCACGTGATCCTCTCCCGGCGCGGCTGGAGGGTTCCGAGCGCGACGCTGGAGGGCGTGGTGCGCGGCCTCGCCCCCGGCGCCGCCTTCCGGGCGCTGAACGGCTGGCGGCTCGCCCACGGCATCCCCCGCCACGTCTTCTTCTCCACCGCCCAGGCCATGCAGCCGGACGCCGCCGCGCGGCCGCCCGGCGCACGCCCGCCCCGCGCCATCCACAAGCCGCAGTACGTGGATTTCGAGAGCGGCGCGCTGGTGGACCTG
>DASQLJ010000690.1:0-18899 GCA_035630095.1 Longimicrobium sp. | reverse complement strand
GCGACGGATGTTCACGGGCGGCATCCTGGGCAAGTTATGATCGGTGCGACGCACCACCATTCACGAGCAGGGGCCGTGCCGGTGCGCGCTGGAGGCGAACCGTGTTGCCGTTGCTGGATTTCCGGCGATTCACGGTGAGGCGTCGCGTCGTGGAGGGCGCCAGGCTTGCACAAAATTCGGGCAACGGATACAAAATCGGGGAATCCACCGGCGGCGGCTGAATGCACCTCCATCGACAGATCCCGCAACAGCGGCTCACGCAGAGAAGCGGAGAAGCAGGTGAGCGGAGGAATCGGCTTCTCCGCTCCTCTGCTGCTCCGCGTGCGCCCTGTCCGTCCGTTCAGGCGACGTCTTCGAGGCCGTACTCGCGGATCTTGCGGGTGAGGGTGTTGCGGTGCACGCCCAGCACGTCGGACGCCTTGCCCAGGTGGCCCTTGACCAGCACCAGCACCTCGCGGATGTGCAGCTTCTCCACCTCGGCCATGGAGAGGCCGGGGGCGTAGCCGGCGAGGGGGCTGCCGGACGCGCCGTCGGTCTCCGCCGGCGGGGGGCGGAGCTGGTCGAGGGGGAGGTGCTCGGGGAGGAGGACGCTGCCGTGCGCCAGGAGGACGGCGCGCTCCAGCACGTTCTTGAGCTCGCGGATGTTGCCCGGCCAGTCGTGCTCGTGCAGGCGCTGCAGCACCGGCCGCGCGATCGCGCGGATGTCGCGGCCGTAGCGGGCCGCGTGCGAGGCCACGAAGTGGCGTACCAGCAGGTCCACGTCGCCGCCGCGCTCCACCAGCCGGGGGAGCTGCAGCGTGACCACGGCCAGGCGGAAGTAGAGGTCTTCGCGGAAGGTGCCGTCGGCGATGGCGGCGCGGAGGTTCTTGTTGGTGGCGGCGACCACGCGCACGTCCACGGGGATGCGGTCGTCGCCGCCCACGCGCTCGATCTCGCGCTCCTGCAGGGCGCGCAGGATCTTGGCCTGCAGCGCCAGCGACATGTCGCCGATCTCGTCGAGCAGGAGCGTGCCGCCGCTGGCGCGCTCGAAGCGGCCGATCTTGCGGGCGATGGCGCCGGTGAACGCCCCCTTCTCGTGCCCGAACAGCTCCGACTCGAGCAGGTTCTCGGGGATGGCGGCGCAGTTGATGGCCACGAACGGCCCCGAGGCGCGCGCGCTGTTGCGGTGGATCGCCCGGGCCACCAGCTCCTTCCCCGTGCCGCTCTCGCCCAGCACCAGCACCGTGGCCGACGAGGTGGACACGCGCCCGACCATGCGGAACACCTCGAGCATCGCCGGGCTGCCGCCGATGGCCGCCTCGTCGTCGGGGTCGCCGATGTCGGCGGCGGAGACGGGGATCACCTCCTCGGCCTGGAACACCTCGCGCAGCGACGCCTGCAGCTGCCCCAGCTCCGGCGGCGACGCGAACACGCCCAGCACCCCGAGCTGCGACGCGTCCACCATCATCTGCATGGTGGGGCGGGCGGCGAGGAGCACCAGCGTGCCCGCCGGCGTCCCCGCCTCGATGATCCGCCGCACCAGCTCCAGGTCGCAGGCGGGGATGTCGAGCGCCAGGACGATGGCCGCCCAGGCGCCGCCGCGGAGCTGCTCCAGCCCCTCGCCCAGCGTGGCCGCGTGGCGCACCTCGGCGCGCGCGCCCACGGCTTCGCGCACCGTGCCCGCGGTGGCGGCGGAGGGGTCGATGACCAGCACGGCGGGACGCGTCACAACCCTGGCCTGGCGTGCGATGGACGAACGGCGGACGGACTGAAGCCGTCAGCATCGGCCTCTAAGGGCGCCCAATGCTCGGGAGTGGTGCGGACACAATCTGTGCACGTTTGCAAAATGGTGCAACCGGCCGGTCGACTGCGCCACGCGCCACACGGGCGAAGCATCTCCGGAGATGCGTCGCCCGGCCACGTGGGTGTCGGCGGTGGGAGGGGTACGGCCGGAGGGATGCCCCGGGGATGCGCGGGGATGATGGGCGGCGCGACGCGCGTTTGCGTGAGGGATGCGCGCCCGGAGGGCCGGGGACGCGGCGGCCCGCGGCGCCGCCGCGTCCGCCCGGGACGATGCCGGGCGCGGGCCGCCGCGGGCCCGGCTGCGTTGGGCACGGCGGTATCGTGCCCTACGCAGCGCGCAGCCCGGTTCGGCGCCCCAGCGCCGAACACGCCCCACCCGCCGTTCGCCCTTCCGCGCATCCACCGAGCTACAGCCGGATCCATGTGAAACCCGGCACGAAAAGCGGGCGAGGCCGGGGGGGAACCGTTACCCCGACCTCGCCCTGGGGCCTGCCGCCGGCCCGAGTTCCGGTCAGGTTGACGGCGGCGCGGCCCTTTCGATCGTCATCGAGAAACCCTCAGCGGTAGGCGCGCGCCGCCTGCACCGCCGCGTACGCGTCCGCGTAGCCGGCGCCCTGCTCCCACTGCGCGTAGCCGGGCTGCGGGCGGGCGGTGTTGACCAGCAGCTGCTCCACCAGCGCCGGGGTGAGCTTGCCGCCCGCGGCCTCCTGCATCAGCGCCACCACGCCCGCGACGTGCGGCGCGGCCATGGACGTGCCCGACATGCAGGTGAAGTCGTCGAGGTTCTGGAAGCCGATGTTGCAGGCGTTGAGGTCGCTGGTGATGCCCAGCGGCGCCACCACGCCGGCGTAGGAGCGCGCCGAGACGATGCGCACGCCGGGCGCGGTGATGTCGGGGTGCTGCAGCGGGTCGCCCGCGACGCCGCGCGACGAGAAGCCGGCCAGCACCGGGGCCCGCCCGCCCGCGTCCACGCACTGCGACGCCGAGTTGGTGGGGTCGGTGACGAAGAGCTTGCACCCGGCGGCCACGCTGATCGCCCACGGCGCCACGCTGTGCACGTTCATGGTGTTCTCGGCCGGCCCGTCGTTCCCCGCGGCGAAGATCACGGTGATCCCCGCGTCGTGCACGGTCTTGAAGGCCTCCTCGATCGGGTCGCTGGGGTCGAACTCGCCCATCCCGCCCCACGAGTTGTTCACCACCTTGATGTTGTGCCGCACGCGGTTGTCGATCATCCAGTCCACCGCCTGCAGCACCGAGGCGTAGAGGATGTGCAGCCCCTCGCCGGCGCTCAGGCCGATCAGGTTGGCGCCCGGCGCCACGCCGCGGTACGCGCCGAAGCTGGTGCCGCCGTTGCCGCCCGCGATGCCGGCCACGTGGGTGCCGTGCCCGCCGGTGTTGTCGCTGTTGGGCAGGTTGTCCACGAACAGCTCGCCCCCGGGGCGCGGCAGGGTGGTGGTGTCCTCGGTGAGGTAGGCGAAGTTGAGCGTGAACTTCAGGTTCTTCACCGTCTTGGTGGGATACCCCACGTCGGGGTTGAGCCCGTTGATGCCGCTGTCGATGATGCCGATGCCGATCCCCTTCCCCGTGACGCCGCCGGCCCACACGCGGTCGGCGCCGATGGACTGGGTGCTCTCGCGCAGGAGGAGGCGGTCGGCGCGGTTGGCGTAGACGCTCTGCACCCCGCCCAGCCCGGCGATCGCCTGGACCTGCGCGGGCGTGGCGAGCGCCACCACCATCGACAGGTTGCGGAAGGTCATCACGCCGGCGCCCAGGCGGCCCACCTGCCGCGCGAACGCGGCGCCGCTGGTCTTCGCGGGGTCGTAGTTGGCGATCACCACCAGCTTCTGGGCGGGCGCGGTCACCGCCAGGAGCGAGGTGAGCTGCGGGTCGATCCGCGGCCCGCCGGGGACGGTGACGAGGCGGGCGGGGCCGGCCGGGGCGGCGGGCGCGGTGGGCTGCGTGTCGTGGCAGGCGGCCGCGGCGAGCGCCAGCAGCGGGATCAGCAGGGTGCGCTTCATGGTCGGTGCGTCCTGGTTCCGTCGTCGTTTGCTTGGGCGGCCGCCGCCCCTGTGCGGCGGCCGGTCTCTCGGTCGATCCCGGTCGGCCCGCCCCCTCCCCGGTCGATGGAGGGAATCGGGCTCCTGCGCGATCCTGCCTTACCGCCGCGAGGCCATCACCGCGGCGTACGCGTCGAGGTAGCCGGCGCCGGCCTCCCAGAGCGCGTAGCCGTTCATCGGCCGCGCGGTACGGGTGAGGTTGCGCTGCACGGCGTCCGGGCTGAGCCGGCCGCGCGCGGCCTCCTGCATCAGGGCGATGGTGCCGGCCACGTGGGGGGCGGCCATGCTGGTGCCGCTCATGCACGTGTACCAGGGGAGCTGCAGCTGCGGGATGGCGCAGCTCAACAGGTCGTCGGGCACGTCCAGCACGTTCATGGGCGTGCCGGTGCTGGCGCGGGTCGACACGATCAGCGCGCCCGGGGCGGTGATGTCGGGGTGGTGCAGCGCGTCGCCGCGGATCCCGCGGGACGAGAAGTCGGTGATCATCGAGGCGCCGCCGGCGCAGAGCGCCGCGGAGTTGGTGGCGTCGGGGAAGACGGTCTTGCACCCGGCGGCCACGCTGATCACCCACGGGGCGGCGCTGTACGGGTTGAGGGTGTTCTCGCCCGGCCCGTCGTTCCCCGCGGCGAACACCACGCTGATCCCGGCCTTGTAGACTTCCTTCGTGGCCACGTTGGTGGGGTCGGCGGGGTCGAACGCGCCGCCCGAGGTTCCCCACGAGTTGTTGACCACCTTGATGTTGTACTTCGCGGCGTTGTCGATCAGCCAGTCGAAGCCGGCCAGCGCCCAGAACACCGCGATCGTCTCGCCGGTGCTGATGCCGATGAGCCTGGCGCCCGGCGCCACGCCGGTGTACTTGCCCGCCGAGCTCGCCCCGGAGCCGCCCACGATGCCGGCCACGTGCGTTCCGTGCCCGCCGGTGAGGTCGGTGTTCGGCAGGTTCTCCACGAACAGGCTGGCCGCCACCGGCGAGCTGTCGGGCGACATCAGGTCCTTCATGCTCCCGAGCAGCTTCACGTTCTGCACGACGTGCTCGGGGTATTTCAGGTCGGGGTTGTAGAGGCCGTCCACGCCGCTGTCCAGGATCGCCACGCCGATCCCCTTGCCGGTGTAGCCCGCCACCCGCGCCATGTTCGCGCGGATGCTGGGGATGCTCTCGGCCAGCAGGTAGCGCAGCTCGCGGTTGGCGTAGAGCGACACCACGCCGGGGATGCCGGAGACGCTGGTGAGCTGCGCCGGGGTCGCGAGCGCGGCCACGATGGGCAGGTGCTTGAAGCGGATGGTGGTGGCGCCGGTCGCCCGCACCGCGTTCGCCACGGCGTCGCCGCTGGCGGTGCTGTCGTAGGTGACCAGCACCTCGAGGCGGTCGAGCGGGTTGGCCAGCGCCAGCGTGGTGCTGAGCACCGGGTCCACGCGAACGGCGGGGTCGAGCACGACGCGGCGCAGCGTGAGCGCCTCGCGGTCGGTCCCCAGGGGCTGCGCGTCGCTGCACGCGGCCACTGCCGCGAGCGCCGCAAGGGCGATCCAGCGTTTCATCCTGATCCTCTCCGATAACCGTGACCGTTGGAACTCGGGGCGTTGTCGCCTGCCCGGTCCCTGGGCAATCACGGGTCCACGTGCCGCGGCATCTGCACCGGATTGGTGAAATGATCTGTTTCGTGTTCGACGACGCGCGCACTTACGCCATTCCGCGATTCATTCCTCGAAGAACTAAGTTGTTGCGGTTGATCCGATTGCGGAGGGCGGAGGGTTGTCGATGGAGGATGATCGGACGGCGGGAGCGATGAGCGGGAATTCAGAATCGGGGATGCTTGGACCGGTGGGCGCAGGCGAAATGCAGCAATCGAAAATCAGCAAATTTCACCATTTTGGTGAAACGCTGCTCCGCATTTCGGTGAAACCGTTCGTGCCGCGCGGGGGCACGCGCCGTGCGCTTCCGTTGGACAAAAGATCCGCTGGCCGTTCTCGAACCGGGCGTCACCACATGGACCCGCACCCGAATCCCCTCGCCGTCGAGCCGCCGGGCGACGACCCCGTGCTGTCGCTGCTGGACGCGGCGTCGGGCGCCTACCGCGCGCACGACGCGGCGCTTCGCGGCGAGCTGGGGATGGCGCGCGGCGACGCCGCCGCCGCCCGCGCCCAGGCCGACGCCCAGCGCGCCGAGGCCGAGGCCGCCCGCGCCGAAGCGGAGTCCACGCGGCGCGAGCTGCAGACGGCGCGCGGCGAGCTGGACGGCATCCGCCGCGCCTTCGAGCGGCAGCGCGAGCGCGCCGAGACGCTGCGGCACGCGCTGGTGGAGGTGCACCGGGCGATGTTCGGCGGGAACGTGTACGACATGGTCCTGCGCGCGTGCCTGCACCTGACCGGCGCCACCCGCGGCGTGTACGTGTCGCACGGGACCGGGGGGCGCCTGCGCGCGCGGGCCGCGGTGGACGTGGACGGCTACCCGGGGAGCGAGCCGTCCGTCTTCCTGCAGGCGCTCTGCCGGCGGGTGGTGGAGCGCAACGAGCCGGTGGTGTGCAACGACGGCACGGTGAACGGCATCGACGGTATCGCCCCGCCCGAGCGCGACGCCGAGCAGTTCCGCAACTGCGTGGTGAGCCCCGTGGTGATGATGCACGACCTAGACGGCGTGGTGCTGGTGGGCGACCGGCAGGGCGGGATGGGCTTCGACCCCGACGACGTGGAGACGCTGCTGAGCGTGGGGCACCAGGCCGGCGTGGCGGTGGAGAACCGCCGGCTGGAGGAGGCGCTGCAGCGGGCGTACGTGAGCACCGTGAGCATCCTGGCCGACGCGGTGGAGGCCAAGGACCCGTACACGCACGGCCACTGCGAGATGGCGTCGCGCTTCGCCCGGCTGGTGGCGCAGGAGCTGGGGCTGCCGCCGCGGGAGCAGGCGCTGGTGTGCTACTCGGCGCTGCTGCACGACGTGGGGAAGATCGGCGTGAGCGACGGGGTGCTGAACAAGCCCGGGCCGCTGCTGCCGGAGGAGATGGAGCTGATGCGGGCGCACGTGCGCGTGGGGCACGACCTGCTGCGCAACGTGCCGGTGCTGGAGAGCGTGGCCGACGTGGTGCTGCACCACCACGAGCGCTTCGACGGGGGCGGCTACCCCGACGGGCTGAGCGGGAAGGAGATCCCGCTGGCGTCGCGGATCGTGGCGGTGGTGGACGCGTACTGCGCCATGATCACCCGCCGCAGCTACAAGGAGGCCTACACCGAGGCCCACGCCCGCGACGAGATGCGCCGCTGCGCCGGCACCCAGTTCGACCCCGAGGTGGTGGACGCCTTCCTGGCCGTGATCGACACCCCCTTGGCCGACGACCCGGACGACGACGCGTGGGCCGAGTGCCTGGTCCTCCCCGGCTTCGCCGACGCGCAGGTTCTGCGGCGCGCCTCGTAGGGCGTCGACGTCGGGCCGTCAGGTTATACGGAGTGCGAAAAGCTGGTGCCGGGACCCGGAACGGAACTGCCCGGTGCGGGCGTGAGAGAAGGGCGCACCGAGGTGCGTACTTCGCGGCGAGAGACGAGGCTTGCCGCGGCGTTCGGGATCGCGCCGAGGCGGACGGGCGCGGGCGGGCGACGGAAATCGCCACGATGCGTGAGGGATTCGCGCCCGGAGGGCCGAGACACCGGCGCGCCCGCGCTGGTCCTTTGGATCCGCAGGGAGGCCTGGCGCGCCGGGGGCTCGGCGCCGTTGGCAACGGTCGTTTCGTTGCCTACGGCGCGCGAAGCCCGGCCCGGAGCGCAGCGGAGGGACACGCCCGACTCCGCCGTTCGTGCGTCTTCCAGCCCTTCCGCCCGAGCGACAGGGTGTCGGCCGCGAAGGGCGCCTACCGGCGGCCGTGGCGGCGCTTGCGGTCGTACAGGGCGCGGTCGGCTTCGCGCACCAGGTCGTCGGGGCTGTTCAGCTCGGGCTGGTAGATGGCCACGCCCTCGCTGACGCCGACCTGTCCCGCGAGACGCGCGCGGACGCGGTCGGCGAGCGCGTAAGCGGCCGCGGCGTTGCCGCCGGGGAGGATCACCAGGAACTCGTCGCCGCCGTAGCGCACCACAACGTCGGAGCCGCGCGCCTCGTCCGACAGCGCCGCGGCCACGGCGCAGAGCACCGCGTCGCCGGCGTGGTGGCCGTCGCGGTCGTTCACCGCCTTGAAGCCGTCCAGGTCCATCACCATCACCGCCAGCGGCTCGCCGCGCCGGGCCGCGGCCCAGGCGTGCTCCATCACCACGTCCATGTGGCGGCGGTTGGCCAGCCCGGTCAGCGAGTCGGTGAGCGACAGGCTGCGCACGCTCTCGATCAGGCGGATGCGGCGCAGCGCCATCTCGGCCTGCAGCGCCAGGGCGCGCAGCACGTCCCAGTCCTCGGGCTCGAAGATGCGGTCTTCGCGGCGCTCCGTCAGCATCAGCACCGCCTCGCCGGCCACCGGCACGTGCGCGGCGATGGAGGTGGCGGGGTCGCCGAAGAGCGGCGCCGCGGCCGGGCAGGGGCCGTCGCGCCGCGCGTCCACCGCCAACACCAGCCCGGGGCGGACGAAGCGGTCTTCCCAGAGGATGCAGAGGCGGTGCTCGTTCGCGGGCGCCCCGGGGCGCGCGGGCGCGCGGAGGATGCCGCGCGCGTCGTCGCGCACCAGCGTGACGGCGGTGTGCGCGCCCACCATGCGCAGCGCGTGCGCGGCGAGCGAGAAGAAGACCTCGTCCTCGGTCTCGGCGGCGTTGAGCTCTTCGAAGTAGGCGATGAGCTGGTCGGGGAGGCGCTGGCGCTTGGCCTGCCGCAGGCGCTCCTGCCGCATGGCCGCCAGCCGCGCCGACGCGTGCTCCAGCAGGTCGCTCTCGCCGCTCGAGGGGATGCGGCAGGTGCCCGACGCGGCCATCAGCACCCCCTCGTCGGGGCCGGCCTCCAGCAGCAGCACCAGGTCCTGCGTGTCGTCGTCGCAGAGCGCCGACGGGATGTCCCTCGCCGGCTCCTCGCCGAACGCGAAGCGGGGCCGCCGCACGCCGGCCGAGGTGGGGAGCGTGCCGTCGGCGATCCACCTCGTGGGCGTCGCCAGCAGCACGCCCAGCGTCCTGTCGTCCCCTCGCCGAAGCCGCATGAACTCCCTCCAAAGAAAACGCGGCCGAATCGTGCGCCCGGCCGCGGGAAATCCCAGCTAACGCGTTGAGCTGCTTTGACTTGCAGAATATACAGGTGTTCTCCACAGGCGTCAACGGGTGTCTCCCGAAAGGGACGCCGGCCGCCGCAATGGCGCCGTCCCGCTCCGCGCCAGGGATCCCTGGCAGGGTCGGTGAGCACGAGGAAAGCGGCGTGGATCCACCCGGTCGACCCTGTCCCCGAGCCTCGTCTCGTTGGACACGTCGGCCCGGCGGTGGAAACGGCTGATGTGGGTGCACGAGGATCACCCCCGGGTGAAGGCGGCCGACGACGATCCCCACCCGCTTTCGCGGCTCCGAGCCCGAACCGCTCCTCTAGAGAGTAGAGCCCCGGCTCCACGCACGACCGCCCCGTTTGGTGATCAGGTAGATGTAAATCTCTGCAGGTAGATGATTTACGATCCGCACGCCAATCGGCATGCACGTTGCCTTTCCCGGCGGCGTACCGCACCCCGCCACCCGCCCCCCGGAGAGAGTCCCATGTCCGACGAGAAGAGCACCACCCCGCAGTCGCACGCGCCGGAGACCGACGGCGTCTCGGACGAGAACCTGGAGTCGGTCTCCGGGGGCGCCAGCATCATCGACATCGGCTGCATCATCCGCCCCGTGATCGAGCCGGTGATCTGCCCGCTGCCGACGGATCCGACGATCAGCCCCTTCTAAGCAGGAGCGGGCGGAGCCGACCGCGCCGCCCACCCCCCTCGGCCGTCGCGGCCGGAGCCACCCACGAGGCAGGAGAACGCACCATGTCCGACAAGAACACCGAGCCGCGGAACGCCGCCGACGAAGCGCTGACCGACGAGGGCCTGGAGTCGGTCTCGGGCGGGGTCTACGACGACGGGAACGGCGGCTGCATCCCGAAGTTCCCGGTCCCGACCATCGAGATCCCCCTGTACTGAGCCCCGGGCCGGCCGGCGCCTCGCGCGAAGAGAAAACCGTCGCGACAGATGAAGCCTCTCCGGCCGAGCGCCGGCCCGACTCCCGCCGACCCGGCGTGGCCCCCGCCACGCCGGGTCGCGCGTTTCCGGCAGATCGCGCCCGCTCCTGCGCGGCCGAGGAGGCTTAGCGCGAGGAACCGTTCCGTCTCTGCACGGCCCCTCACGCCGCCTTCGGAAAACGGCGTTCCAGGCCCGAGCCGATTCTCTACCGTGTAGAGCCCGGACTCCACTCCCCGTGGGCGAGGCCGGGGTCAAATGCGTGTAAACCAAAGTCCCGCAGGCACTTCAAATTCGTCCCGGAGAGGTATGCCCGTTGCTCTACCCTATGCCGTCCCAGGCAACCGCCCCACACCCCCATCTCGGAGGATCGACCCATGTCGGAGCAGAACACCCCCACCCCGCAGGCGACCGACGACTCGGCCCTCACCGAGGAGAACCTCGACTCGGTGGCGGGGGGCGTGAACATCGCGCCCTTTGTCGGCCCCACCGTCTGCCCGCCGCCGTTCGGCCCGGTGGGCCCCGTCACCGATCCGATCCTGATCGACGGCACCACCCTCGTCTGAGGCGGCCGCCGCGCGAAACGGGCGGGCGCGGCTCCAGCCGAACGAGCGCGCCCCGCCCGGCGGCTCCACGTGCGAGCGTCCCACCAGGAGAAGATCCTCGTTCCGCCGCCGCTTTTCGTCTCCCCGAGCCGCGTGCGGAGCGGCGAGCCGAGTCTCTACGCGGTAGAGCCGGGACTCCATTCCCCGCGAGAAAATTCGAGACGCGGGGAGACGTAAGCTCTTTCATCCCAGGAGCTTGTGGTCCGTATCGAATGTGGTATGCCCGTTGCCTTTTCCGGACGTGCAGACGACCACGACGAACGCGCATCCGGCCGGCGTGGTGCCGGCTTTCAGCGGAACCGCACCCGCAGTACCGCACCCACCCCTTTCCCATCGAGGCACCATGCAGCAGTACGTCGAGGCCTACCGCAACAACCCGGAGGTCAAGCAGAAGGCCGACGAGGCGATGCAGCAGCTGCTGACCCGCTCCGCGACCGACGTGGACTTCCGCAAGCTTCTGCTGAGCGACTCGCGCACCGCCCTGAACCAGCACTTCGGACGCGAGGTGCCGGAGGCGGTGAACATCGTGTTCGTCGAGAACAAGGGAAGCGCCACCGTGGTGCTGCCGGACATGATCGACCCCAGCGCGGAACTCTCGGAGAGCGAGCTCGAAGCGGTGAACGGCGGCTCGCCGGCCGTGGCCGTCACCATCACGCTCATCGCGGCGTACTACTACTACCAGGAAGTCTCGCAGGACTAGCCGAGCCGCCTCGCGGCACGGAGGACGATCCACCGCCGGTCCGGCTTGGCCCCGCCATGCCGGACCGGCTTTCGTTCTGGCGCGAAACCGCGGTGCGGGCCGCCGGCCGACCTCCGCAGCGGCCATGCAGGCCGGCGCCACGCCACCGGCGCGGCGCGCGCGGACGCGGCGATCCCCGCCGCCGACATCTCGTTCACACGGGTGTGCGGGGCGAGGTGCGGCGGCGGGGATCGCGGGTCGTGGAACGGAGCGGCCGGGGGAAGCGGCGGCGGCCCTGGCCGCGGACTCTCCTTCGGGTGAAACGCCGCGAGGGATCCGGCGTGGACCGGCCTCACGCGTAGTGGAAGACCACCTTCCCGAAGCGCTGGGGGTCGTTGTAGGTGCGCTCCAGGAAGCCGGCGGCGTCGTCGCCGCCGTACGAGCGGTCCACCAGCGGCCGCAGCGCGCCCGACTCGAAGTCGGCGATGGCCTGGTCCAGGTCGCCGGCAAGGCCGATGCAGTTGCCCACGATGGACAGGTTGCGCGCGATGGCCGACTGCAGCACGGGGCGGACATCCATGGGCGCGTCGGTGCCGGAGTCGCGCGCCGCGTCGGGGTTCTGTCCGAAGAGCCCGCAGGTGACGTACGTGCCGAACGGGTTCATCAGCTGCAGCGCCTTTTCCAGGTGCAGGTCGAAGAACGGGTCCATCACGCAGTCGAACCCGCCCACCGCGCGGGCGAAGCGGTCCGCCGCGTCGCCACAGCGAAAGCCGCCCTCGGCGCGGGGCGCCGCCAGCACGTCGCGAACGCCCGTCTCCCGCAGCCGCGGCACCCACCCCGGCGACGTGGTGGCCGCGTAGACCTCGAGGCCGCGCGCCAGCAGCCCGCCGATCAGCGCGAGCGACGTGTTCGACGTGGCCGACGTGACCAGCACGCGCGCGCCGGGCGCCAGGCCCGCGCGGCGGATCATGCTGTACGCCGTCTGCGCGTTCAGGCCGAACCCGCCGCCCACCTCGTCGCTCATGCGGTCGGGGATGCGCCGCAGCTTCTGCTCGGGAAGCACGTGCCAGCGGCGCGACGCCTGGTTGCTCACCACGCCGTGCCGCACGCCGTCGGCGCCCCGCGTCACGCCTTCGTAGTGCTGGTTGGTGATCACCCGGTCGCCCGGGCGCAGGGTGGACACCGCGTGTCCCACCTCGCGCACCACCCCCATGAACTCGGAGCCCACGGTGGAGAAGCGCCCGGCGTCCAGCGCGCTTATCGCCCGGCAGAACGTCTTGTCGCGGTAGTTGCACGAAAACGCGCGCACCTCGACGAGCACGCGGCCACCGTCGTCGGGCGAGGCCGCGCGGAACGCGGGCTCGGCGGCCGGCACCACCCCGCAGCCCACCACCGCTCCGTCGATCCGCACGTGGGGGATGGGGGTGGCGCCCGGCACGGCCGAGTGGCCGCCGAACACGACCAGGTTGTTCATCGCTTCGCGTCGCTGAACGAAAGAGGGATCCGGGTGGCGCCCGGACGCGTCGCCGCGCCCCGCGTCACGACCAGGTGAGCACCGCGGGCAGCCCGGGATCGGCAGCCCGCAGGAGCTGGTAGCCGATGCCGGACAGCCCCTGGAAGAGGCCCGGGTTGGCGGCGTCGTGGCCCCAGCCGCAGCGGTACCCGCCGCGGGCCCGCGCGTCGGCCGCCACGCGCGCCGCATCGCGCCGCGCGCGGGCCACCAGGTCGGGGCGGTCCAGGCGCACGGAGGCCGTGATGGCCAGCTCCACCCGCCCCAGCGCGCCCGCGCAGGCGCCGTCCACCGCTTCGCTCCCGGCGGCGCCGAGCGCGCCGGCGATCTCGGCGCAGCTCTCCGGCGTGCACGCGGGCGCCGCCAGGCGCGCCAGGGCGATGCCCACGGGGCCTTGCCCCCACGGGGCCGAGGCGGCGGCCGCGTCGCGCCGCTCGTCCTGGCCGGCCAGCATGGCGCGCTCCATGGCCACGCCCTCGTCGGCCGCCTCCCGGAGGGCATCGTCTCCCGTCGCCGCCGCCAGGCGGTACAGGGCCAGGGTGATGCCCGCGTGGCCGTGGGCCAGCCCCGGCTCGGGCGCGCCGTTCAGGGTGGGCCAGTACCGCAGCCCGTGGGCGCGCGAGGTGGCGCGCGCGCCCAGCAGGTGCGCGCCGCACTCGGCGGCCGCCCGGAGCGGCGCCTCCGCGCCCGTGGCGCCGTGCAGCGCCAGCAGCCCCGGCACCGCGCCCGCGGCGCCGCCCAGCATCCCCAGGACGGTGTCCGCGCCGATGGCGCGCGGGGTGACCAGCGCCGCCACGCGCGCCGCGTCGCGCAGCAGCGCGTCGTCGCCCAGCAGCCCGGCGCAGCGGGTGAGCGCGTAGACGGCCGATCCCAGACCCGTTCCCGCGCCCAGCGCCACCTGCCTGCGCCCCGAGACGGCGCGCTCCAGGTCGCCCAGCCGGGTGCGCAGCGGCGCCAGGGCATCGCGCGCGGCCGTCTCGAACTCCACCCCGGCGCCCGCGTGGTGCAGAGCGGCCAGGAACAGCGCCACGCCGCCGTAGCCGTCGAACACGCCGTGCGGCATGGGCCCGTACACGTAGCGCCGGCCCACCGCGTGGTAGCCCATGCCGAACCACGAGCCGCCGATCGCCATCCCCATCACCTCGCGCCCCAGCCGCGCCGCCTCGTCGCGCGCCGCGTCCGCGTCCCACGCGGCCGCGCGCGGGGCGGCAGCGTCCGCCCGGCGGGGCGCCGGCGCGGGGGCGGGGCCCAGGCCGCGGACCGCGCAGGCGGCGTAGGCGCCGCGGACGGCCTGGAGCTGGAACGCGAGGTCGTCCGGGTCCAGCGCGGCCAGGCGGGCGTGCGCCTCGTCGAGCGCGGCGCGGTCGAAGCACCGGGGAACCCGCGTTCCGTCCGCGAGCGGCAGGGCTTCGCTGTCGGCGACGGCCTCGAAGAAGGGCACGTCCATCTGCTCCAGCGACGCCCGCTCCTCGGCGACCAGCGCCCACACCGGCGGCGGTGATTCGAGCGAGAGGAACGCGCGGGAGAGAACGTCGAGCTCCACGCTGCGGTCGCGCCCGTCGCGCAGGTACTGCGGGTGAAGACAGCGCTCCAGCAGCTGCCCGTACAGGCTGGTGTTGCGCAGGATGAAGCGCGCGCCCTGGCCCCGGGCGGCGGCGAGCGGCCCGTGCGGCGCGGCCAGCTCGCCCCGCCGCGCGAGCACGTCGCGGTATGCCTCCTCGAATCCGCGGGCGATGGCGTCCACGAACCGGTTGCCGGGCACGGGCACGCCGTCCAGCAGGGGCAGGTTGCGGCCGGGCGGCGCGGCGTCCATGCGCCGCACGCCCTGCCGCATGCCGTCGCGGTTCACGTCCATCCACTCGCGCACGCCCACCGGCCCTTCGAACGACATCCCGGCGCCCAGCGCGCCCGTGTCGTCCGCGCGGCCGTCGTCGCCGATGCGCAGGGTGGGGAGCATGCGCGTGGAGAGCACGGAGCGGGTCATCCGCCGCTGCGCTTCGGCGCCGGCCAGGAGCTGGCTGGGGATGACCTCGGGGAGGACGAAGCGGTGCCCGAACAGCCCCTCCATGTCGATGAGCACCGGGTGCTCGCCGCACGCGATGAGGTTCTCCAGGTGGAAGTCGGACCCGTTCAGCACGTACGCCACGCAGAGCAGCGCGCCGGCCCGGTGGTAGAACCGCTCCACCGCGTCCAGGTCGGCGCAGGGCGCGTGGTCCACGAACTCCAGCCAGCCGTGGCCGGGGCGGCACAGCACGCGCGGCGCGCGCAGGTCCAGCCCGGGCCGCCCCGCGTTCAGCCAGCGCACCAGCCCGGCGAACAGCGCCTCGAACCCCAGCGGCCGGGGCTTGTAGACGGCGCGCACGCCGGACGCGAACTCCACGACGACCACCGCGCGCGCGCCGTGGTGCGGGTCGGACAGGTCGCAGCGCAGCGCGCGCACCCCGCCCAGCGGCGCGCCGCCGCCCAGCAGCGCCTGGAGCTCCGCGCGGTCGTCGCGCAGGTGGCCGAGGAACTCGGCCGTGGCGTGCGCCCACAGCTCCGCCACGGTGCCGCACAGGCGCGCCGCCACCGCGTGCTCGTTCCAGAACTCCAGCATTCCTCCGCGCCGCATGGTGCCGATGAAGCCGTCGAACAGCTCCCCCGCGCCGGTCGCGACGCCGAAGAGCGACGCCCCCCCCATCTGCTGGACCACGCTGCGCCGGACGCTGAACTGCGTGAACAGCGCGCGTTCGCAGATGCGGCACAGCCGCTCCAGCAACGCGCGCTCCAGCGTGGCGATCGCGGCGCCCGCCTCACCGGCCAGCGGGCCACGGGCCGCGCGCAGGCGTTCGCGCGCGACGCGCACCAGCGGCAGGAGCAGCGTCTCGAACGGCAGCGGCGCGTCCGCGTCCACCGCGCGGTCGGGCTCCGCCCACGCCTCGCCGAAGCGGGCGTCGAGCTCGGTGCGCGAGCGCCCGTACGCCTCGGCCATCGTCTCCGCCCAGGCCGGCAGGGGGCCCGCCGTCGCCGGGGCCGACGCGCCGAGGGCGCGCAGCATCTCGTCTTCGCCCAGCCCGTCCCACGCCAGGCGGCGCGCGAAGCGGTCCGGGTGGTCGCTGGCGGCAGTCCGGCGCCACCGTTCCAGCCGCGCGCGCCCCGCGTCGGGCGCGTCGGCCGGCCAGCCGCCGCGCAGGCGCTCGAACAGCGGCGCGGCCCGCTCGGCGATGCGCGCCCACGGGTCTGGCGCGGGGCCGGCCGTCGGGGCGGCGGGGGCGAAGGGGTCGTTCGGCTGCATCGGTCGGGATCGGCCGCGGCGGGGTGCCGGCACGGCGCACGGGTCTGGTTGGCGAACCGGCGCGGGCCCACGAGCGGAGGCCGCGCCGGAGGATACCGGCCGGCGCCCGCGTGGGCGCCGGCCGATGGGTGGGAACGCTCAGTGCGCCGCCATGTCGTGCAACAGCTTGTAGGCGCCGATGCCCACGGTGACGCCGATGAAGGTGATCAGGAGCTCGCTGCCGCCGGCCACCGCCTCCAGCTCCGACTCCGACAGCTCGGCATCGGCGGCAACGGCGGGCGGCAGCACGAACGTCGCGTCGGCCTGGTTCTCGATGAAGACCACGTTGACGCTCTCCGACACCTCGCGGCCGGTGAACTCCGACACCGCGGCGCGCGGGTCGGTCAGCAGCTGCTGGCGGAAGGCCGGGTCGGTGGCCGAGCGCGCGAGCATGCTCTGCAGGACGGCCATGTCGGCCTGCTGCGCGGCGGGGTTGGCGGCGTAGAACTGGGTGGCTTCGGTGATCGTGCTCATGTGCGTGTGCCTCGAAGGGTGTGTGGGGTTGGGAGGAAGCGGCCGGGGGCGGCCGCTCCGTTTCGGCGATGCGGGGCGCCGCGCGCCTGCCGGTCTCAGAGATAGCCGGCTTCGTGAAGGACCGCCCCGATCAGCCCACCCGCGGCGATGCCCGCGCAGAGGAGCGGCACGATCCCGCCGGCCACCGCCTCGAGCTCGGCCTCCGACAGCTCCGACGCGCCCACGATGGGGGCGGGGAGCACGAAGGTGGCGTCGGCGTCGTTCTCGATGAACACGATCTTCAGGTCGTGGCGGACGGGCTTGCCCGAGAACTCGGCCATGGCCTCGTCGGGGCTGCTCAGCAGCCGGGCGCGGAACCCGGCGTCGGTGGCCGAGCGGGCCAGCAGCGCGTTGAGCTTCTGCTGGGTCTCTTCGATGGTGCGGGTCTCGGTGCTCATTCTGGTGTCTGGGCTGTGAGGCGAGGGATGGGGACGCACGACCGGCGAGTTCAGCGGTGTTCCTGGCCGTCGTTCCAGCCCTGGAGCATGACGGCGCCGATGGCCACGGTGATGAAGAGCGCGTACGCGGTGCCGCCCGCGACCGCCTCGAGCTCGTTCTCGCTCAGCTCGCCCTCGTTGACGAAGTCCGGCAGCACCAGGGTGGCGTCGCCCTTGTTCTCGACGAACTTCACGCGGTAGTTGGCCGGCAGCTCGTGGCCGGTGAACTCGGCGATGGCGGCGCGCGGGTCGCTCAGCAGCCGCGCGCGGAACTCCATGTCGGTGGCGGAGCGGACCAGCAGGGCCTGCATGCGGCCTTCGGCCTCCTTGGCCATCTCCGGGTTGGCGGCCATGGCCTGCTGGATCTCGGTGGCGTTCATGTGCGTCCTCGTGTGTTGGGGTGTGTGAGAGGGGTACAGCGGGTCGTTCGGTGCGGCGGCCCTCGAGGCGAGGCCGGTGGGTTGCGGGCTCGTTTGCGCCGTCCGCCTGCACCTGGTACAAGGCAACGGGGATGCCGAATCGCCCATGTGCCGTAAGTGGTTGGTGTGGCGATGGATGGATGAATGTCGCATCACGCCGGATCCGCCCGGTGTGGAGCCGGGACTCTATTTCCTAGAGGCCGGTTTCGGGCGGCGACCATCGAACGATGCCGAACGGCCTGCCCACGGCGGCGAGATAGCGCCCAGCCTCGAACGACCTCGCCTGCATGCGAGCGAGGGCGCCGCCTCCATCTCCCGGAGCGGCGCCCTCGATCGTTTCCATCCCTCTTCCGCTCCCCTGCGCATCGGACGTTCCCGGTGCGATGATCCTTCGTGGCAGACGTCCGGCGTCATGCGGATCCCACGAGCTCCGTTCCGCGAGCGGGCGGTTCGCGTGAGGGATTCGCGCCCGCAGGGCCGAGACGCCGGCGCGCCCGCATCCGGCGCCGCGGGAACGAGCGAGCGGCCATGGCGCGCCGGCGGCTCGGCGCCGTTGGCAACGGCGGTATCGTTGCCTACGGCGCGCGAAGCCCGGCCCGGAGCGCAGCGGAGGGACACGCCCGCATCCCGCTCTTCCGTTTCGGGCCCCGGCACCGACTTTTCGCGATCCGTATCAGGCGCCCCATCGGCCGCTCCGTTTCGGCGATGCAGGACGCCGCGCGCCTGCCGGTCTCAGAGATAGCCGGCTTCGTGAAGGATCGCCCCGATCAGCCCACCCGCGGCGATGCCCGCGGTGAGGAGCGGCACGATCCCGCCGGCCACCGCCTCGAGCTCGGCCTCCGACAGCTCCGACGCGCCCGGGATGGGGTCGGGGAGCACGAAGGTGGCGTCGGCGTCGTTCTCGATGAACACGATCTTCAGGTCGTGGCGCACGGGCCTGCCCGAGAACTCGGCCAGGGCCTCGTCGGGGCTGCTCAGCAGCCGGGCGCGGAACCCGGCGTCGGTGGCCGAGCGGGCCAGCAGCGCGTTGAGCTTCTGCTGGGTCTCTTCGATGGTGCGGGTCTCGGTGCTCATTCTGGTGTCTCGGCTGCGAGGCGAGGGAAGGGGACGGATGACCGGCGAGATCTTAGTGTTCCTGGCCGTCGTTCCACCCCTGGAGCATGACGGCGCCGATGGCCACGGCGATGAAGAGCGCGTACGCGGTGCCGCCCGAGACCGTCTCGAGCTCGCTCTCGCTCAGCTCGCCCTCCTTGATGAGGTCCGGCAGCACCAGGGTGGCATCGCCCCTGTTCTCGACGAACTTCACGCGGTAGTTGGCCGGCAGCTCGTGGCCGGTGAACTCGGCGATGGCGGCGCGCGGGTCGCTCAGCAGCCGCGCGCGGAACTCCATGTCGGTGGCGGAGCGGACCAGCAACGCCTGCATGCGGCCTTCGGCCTCCTTGGCCATCCCCGGGTTGGTGGCCATGGCCTGCTGGATCTCGGTGGCGTTCATGTGCGTCCT
>DASQLJ010000689.1:0-6221 GCA_035630095.1 Longimicrobium sp. | reverse complement strand
CTGCCCCAGGAACCACTTGAGGGTGAGGGCGGCCACGTGCATGTCGCCCAGCACGCAGCGGGGGTGCGAGAAGCCGTTCACCAGCCGCAGGTCCTCGCGCCACCCCGCCGCCTCGCCCGCGGCGCGGCCGAACGCCACCTGCACGCCGTGCAGGTCGATGGCGGCCTGGGGGACGTCGTCCACCACGTCGCCGGTGGCCACGCGCCGCAGCATGATGCGCTCGGCCGAGACCTGCGCGTAGACCAGGTTCTTCGGGGGCGTCTTGCCGATCCTGCGCACCTCAGGCCCTCCCGGCGAGCAGTTCGAGGAGCAGCCGGGCGGCGAGCTTCGCGGTGCGCGCGTCGTGGTCGTACGGGGGCGAAAGCTCCATCAGGTCGGCGCCGATCAGCTTGGGGTGGTTGGCGATGGTGGACACCAGCTCGATCATCTCCCGTGCCATGAGCCCGCCGATGCCGCTGGCGCTCACGCCCGGCGCGAACGCCGCGTCCGCCGCGTCGAGGTCCACGGAGAGGTAGAGCGCGTCGGCGTCGCGGGTGGCGGCGTACAGCGCGGCCTTCGCGGCGTTGACGGCGCCCTTCGCCGCGACCTCCTCCGCGGTGATCAGGTGGATCCCCCGCTCGCGCGCCCAGTCGAGGTAATGGCGCGAGTTGGCGAAGCGGCGGATCCCCACCATCGCCACGCGCGCGCCCTCCAGCACCTCCGTCTCCAGCGCGCGGCGGAACGGGGTGCCGCTGGAGAGCGAGGCGTCGTCGGCGTACTCGCGCACGTCCAGGTGCGCGTCGATGCTGATCAGCCCCAGCTTCACTCCCGGCCGCGCGGCGGCGAGGCCGCGGATGACGGAGCCGGTGCAGCCGTGGTCGCCGCCCAGGAAGACCGGCCGCGCGCCCGCGGCGAACAGCTCGCGCGCCGCCCGTTCGATGCGCGCGTGCGCGTCCGCCCCGTTCATCGTGGGCAGGGCAACGTCCCCCAGGTCCGCCACCGCCGCCAGCTCGCGTTCGCCGTCGTACGCGCCGAAGGCGGAGAGCGCGTCGCGGATCGCCTTCGGCCCGAAGCGCGCGCCCGGGCGGCTGGGGATCCCCCCGTCGTACGGCAGGCCGACGACCACCGTTTCGCCCTCCGCCGGGCGCGCTGTGGACGGGCGCAGCAGCGACGACGCGCGCGGGTCGGGCGGGGCGGCGAGGGCGCGGAGGCCGTCCAGCGGGTCGGGCGTGGCGTCGCTCACGGGCGGTCGAGATTTCTCGCGGGGTGTGCGGGTTGCCGGGGCTTTCCGGCGCGAGCTAACTTAGGCGCGACGCCGAGGGTTGGGGAAGAGTGGGGGCGGGGAGAGGCGGGAAGATGGGGGACGGTGCGCTTCGGCGAGCGGCCCCCCCCCGCGCGAGCTTCGCCGCGCCGCCCCTCCCCCCAAAACTGCCGGGGGGAGGGGCGGTCCGGGTGGCCTGCATGGGCATGCGCCGGATCAAGCGACGGGGTGCCGGAGATGGTTCGGCGGCGAGAGGCTCGATGCGCGCCCAACCTGTCGGCTGAACGTGAGCCTGTAGGCCGCGAAGGCGGACTTCGTGTCGTTGTTGCAGCGAACAGCGAATTCATTCGCACCAACAGCGGCGGCATCCTCGTAATCGATCGACACCCATCGTCTCCCCCGCCGTGGGGAGGCTGAAACATCCAGCGAAGCCGGGAATGAAGCGGATCCTCACCGGGCTGCAGCCCTCCGGCACGTTGCACGTGGGCAACTACTTCGGCGCCATCAAGCCGATGGTGGAGCTGCAGGGGCAGGGAGAAGTGTTCCTGTTCCTCGCCGACCTGCACGCGCTCACCAGCACGCGCGACCCCGCCGAGCTGCGGCAGTTCGTGCGCGAGGCTGCGGTGGACCTGATGGCGTGCGGGCTCGACCCCGAGCGCACGCTGTTCTGGCGCCAGAGCGACGTCCCCCTGCACGCCGAGCTGATGTGGATCCTCGGCACCGTCACGCCGATGGGGCTGATGCAGCGCGCCGTATCGTACAAGGAGAAGGTGGAGAAGGGGATCGCGGCGAACGTGGGCCTCTTCACCTATCCCATCCTCCAGGCCGCCGACATCCTCCTCTACGACGCCGACCTGGTGCCCGTGGGGAAGGACCAGCAGCAGCACCTGGAGATGACGCGCGACATCGCCACCAAGATCAACGAGACGTACGGCGGCGGCACGCTCAAGCTCCCCGACGCGCAGATCAGCGAGGCCGTGGCGGTGGTGCCCGGGCTGGACGGGCAGAAGATGAGCAAGAGCTACGGCAACGCCGTCAACCTCTTCGGCGACGAGAAGGCCACGCGCAAGCGCGTGATGTCCATCGTCACCGACAGCGCCGCGCTGGAGGCGCCCAAGGACCCCGCCGGCTCCACCGTGGTCGCCCTCTACCGCCTGTTCGCGTCGAAGGACGAGGTGGCACGGATGGAGGACGAGCACCGCGCCGGAGGCGTGGGCTACGGCGACTTCAAGAAGCGCCTGTTCGGGGCGATGTGGGAGCACTTCGCCCCCATGCGCGCCCGCCGCGAGGAGATTCTCGCCCGCCCCGATTACGTCGACGACGTCCTCGCCGAAGGCGCCCGCAAGGCCCGCGAGGTCGGCGGCGAGACGATGGCGCGGGTGCGCAAGGCGATCGGGTTGGACTGACCGGCGTCTGCGAGCAGGGCGGAGATTGTTGACAGGTGCGCGAGTGCGTCGACTGCACGTGCGCCGATGCGTTCGACTGCGGGGCTGCCGTGAGAGGATTGGCTTCCGCGCGAAGTTCCAACGCACTCGCGCATCCGTTTTTACGCACTCGCGCACCCGTTGGCGATGGCCGGCCCGCGCACGGCACCATCCCTGCGTTCGGCCGCCCGTGACCCGAACCGCCGAGGAGACTGACCGATGGTCGAAGAACGCTACGACTCCGACGACACCACCATCGCGGGCGCCAAGCAGGCGAACGAAGAGCCGCGCGACAACCCCGCCGGCGACGAGCCGCAGGGGCGCGAGCCCGCCGACACCATGCTCACGCTGGTGTGCGAGAAGTGCGGCAAGGACTACTTCTTCGACGACGAGCAGCCGCCCGCCGGCCTGACCTGCGAGAAGTGCGGCGGCACCGTCTTCCGCTCGTTCCACAGCTCCATCGGCGACGAGGCGGCCGACGACTTCCGCGACAGCACGGAACGCGACCTGGACCCCGACGACCCGGAGGGCGACGTGCTGCCGGGCGACATCATGGACCTCAACCGGCTCTGAGAACCAACGTGGCGGACGGGACGAGGCCCAACCTGTTGTTCGCCGGCAGCGGCGTCGCCCTCGTGACCCCGTTCGACGACGGCGGGGTGAACGAGGGCGTGCTGCGCGAGCTGGTGCGGTTCCAGATCGAAGGGGGCACCGACGCGCTGGTGGCCAACGGCAGCACCGGCGAGGCCACCACCCTATCGCCCGACGAGCAGCGCCGGGTGGCCGAGATCGTGGTGAGCGAGGCGGCCGGCGCGGTGCCGGTGGTCGTCGGCTGCGGCGGAAGCGACACGGCGGCCGTCGCGCGGCTGGCGCTGGGCGCGCGGGCGGCGGGTGCGAACGCGGTCCTCGTCTCGCCGCCGCCGTACAACAAGCCGCCGCAGCGCGGCATCATCGAGCACTACAGGCGCGTGATCGACGCGGCCGACCTGCCGTGCATCGTCTACAACGTCCCCGGCCGCACCGCGTGCAACATCCTCCCCGAAACGGTGGAGGTGCTGGCCGAGGACCCGCGCGTGGTGGGCGTGAAGGAGGCCAGCGGCGACATCACCCAGGTGGCCGAGCTCTGCCGCCGGGTGGCCGACCGCGTGGCCGTCTACTCCGGCAACGACGACCAGGTGGTGGCGCTGATGGCGCTGGGCGGGATGGGCGTGATCTCCGTGCTCGCCAACGTCATCCCGGGCGACACCGCGCGGATGGTGAAGGCGTTCCTGGAGGGGAGCGTCGCCGAGTCGCGCCGCATCCAGCTCAAGCTGCTGCCGCTGGTCACCGCGCTCTTCAGCGAGCCCAACCCGATGCCGGTGAAGGCGGCCGTCCGCATGCTCGGCTTCGACGTGGGCCCGCTGCGCCTTCCGCTGGTGGAGGCGAGCGACGCCACCCTGCGCGCCGTGCGCCAGGCGATGCTGGACGCGGGGATCGACCTCAAGGAATCCTGAGCTGAGGACGAGGGACCCTGGACGTCCGCGGCACCGCCGGCCCTCACCCTGGCTCGTTCCTCGCCTGTCCCTCTCCCCAAAACAGCCGGGGAGAGGGACCTGGGCTCGCTTCGCTCGCGGCTCTGTCCGGTGAGCCGAAGTTCCCCCCATTTCTCCCGCGACAGCGGGGGAGAGGGGGCCGGCCCGCCCTCGGCGGGCGCCCGAACCGGCGACGCGGCCTGACCATCCATCATCATCAGATCCAATCACATGAGCGAGCCGGTCCGCATCGTACTCAGCGGCGCCACGGGGCGGATGGGGCAGACGCTGGCGCGGATGATCCACGAAGACGGCGCGCTGGCGCTGGTGGGCGGGATCGGGAAGATGCCCGAGCCCGCCTGCGAGATCGGCTGCCCCGTCGTCGAGACGCCCGAGACCGCCGGCGCCTGGATCCGCGACGCCGACGTGGTGGTCGACTTCTCCGCCCCCGAGCTGCTGCGCCGCATCGTGGAGATGCACGGCGAAACGCTGGCCGGGAAGGCGCTGGTCGTGGGCACCACGGGATTGGGGGATGATGACCGGGCGATGCTGGAGCGGGCGGCGGAGCGCACGGCCGTGCTGCAGGCGGCGAACTTCAGCGTGGGCGTGAACCTGCTGGTCGCGCTCGCCCGCCAGGCCGCGTCGGTGCTCGGCGACGACTACGACGTGGAGATCGTGGAGGCCCACCACCGCCGCAAGGTGGACGCGCCCAGCGGCACCGCGCTCGCGCTGGGCGAGGCCGTCGCACAGGGCCGCGGCGTGGCACTGGACGACGTGCGCGTGGACGGCCGCAGCGGCCGCCCGGGCGAGCGCCCGCGCGGGGAGGTCGGCTTCCACGCCGTCCGCGGCGGCGACGTGGTCGGCGAGCACCGCGTGATGCTCATCGGCGACCGCGAGCGCATCGAGCTGGCTCACCTGGCGCAGGACCGCGCCCTCTTCGCCGAAGGCGCCCTCCGCGCCGCCGCCTGGATCGCCGGGAAGCCCGCCGGAGTCTACACGATGAACGACGTGCTCGGGCTGTGATCCACCACGCGCGGTGATTGGTCTTGATACGCGGAGAGCCGCCGGAACTGTCCGGCGGCTCTCCGCTTTTTCACCCGGGCCGATGCGCGGGGATACCGTCCAGCATCCCGCGCACGCTGATGTCCTCGTCGACGTCCGGCCAGTGGACGCCCTCGCCGCCGCCGATCAGCCGCCAGTTGGCCCGCTGGTCAGGCGTTGCATCGGCGAGTCGCCACGACCAGACCAGCGGCACACTGATGGTCCGCCCGTCCGCGAGCGTGGCCGTGATCGTATCTTCGCTCACGCTCACCGCGGTCACCCGCGGATCGACTTTAAGCACAGTGCTCATTCCACGCCTTCCTGCATCGGCTCGTTGCAGTCGAAGCTGTAAAAGAAGAGGCGATACGGCCCGGGTACCCCCTTGATGGTCGGCATGCATAGACTGTACTTACGATCGCCTCCTGGCGCTACTACGCCGCTGTTTCCTTGCTCGCGTGACCCCGCCGTTACACATTCGTCCGCGTTCGTCGACGGCTCCCCATCTCACATCCCGTGGACCCGATCTCCGTGGAAGCTCTCCTGGTCGGCATCGGCCTGTCCGAGTCGTTCGTCGCCTCGCTGAAGCTGGCGGCGCTGGGGCGGCTCATGCTCGCCGCGCTGCTGGGGGCGCTGGTGGGGCTGGAGCGCGAGAGGGCGGGGAAGCCGGCCGGCCTGCGCACCACGGTGCTGATCTGCGTGGGCGCGACGATGTTCACCGAGCTGTCGCTGCAGTTCGCGCGGCTGGCCGTGGGCAGCGACGACGGGCTGCGCGCCGACCCCGCGCGGCTGGCGGCGCAGATCATCCCCGGCATCGGCTTCATCGGCGCGGGGGCGATCCTGCATGCGCGGGGCCGCGTGACCGGCCTCACCACCGCGGCCACGCTGTGGGTGGTCACCGCCATCGGCATCGCGGTGGGGATGCGCGCGTATGCCGAGGCGATCGGCACCACGCTGATGGTGCTGGGCACGCTCCTCCTGCTGCGCCGCTTCGAGGCGCTCCTGCGC
>DASQLJ010000688.1:0-2418 GCA_035630095.1 Longimicrobium sp. | reverse complement strand
GCTCGACCGCGCCGCGGTGCGATTCCACCGGCGGCCGGGGACGGTCGGCCGGCAGCTCCAGGAACGCCGGAGCGCCGTCCAGCGCCTGCCGCCAGAACTCCACCTGCCCCTCCAGCGCGGCGCCGGACAGGCGCTCGCGCTGCCACACCGCGTAGTCCGCGTACTGCAGCGCGGGCTCCGGCAGCGGCGACGCTTCGCCGCGCGAGAAGGCGCCGTAGAGCGCGGAAAGCTCGTCGAGCAGCACCCCCAGCGACCACCCGTCGCCGATGGCGTGGTGGAGGTTGAGGAGGAGACGGTGCTCGTCGTCGGCGACGTGGACCAGCGACGCGCGGAAGAGCGGCCCGCGCGCCAGGTCGAAGCGGTGCCGCGAGGCTTCGGCCGCCAGGCGGCCGGCCTCGGCCCGCCGCTCGCCGTCGGGCAGGTGCCGCAGGTCGGCGACCGGCAGGTCGAAGCCGGCTGGGGGCGGGGCGATCCGCTGCACGGGGACGCCGTCCACGGCCGGCAGCGTCGTGCGCAGCGGCTCGTGGCGGCGCACCAGCTCGGCCAGCGCGCGGCGGAGCGCGTCGGGGTCGAGACGGCCGGTGAGGCGGTACGAGAACGGGATCGCGTACACCGGGCTTCCCGGGTCCAGCGCGTCCACGAACCAGAGCCGCTCCTGCGCGAACGTCACCGGCAGGTCGCCCTCGCGCGCGGCGGGGGCGATGGCGTCGTCGGCGCCGGCCGCCGCGCCGGTGCCGCGCAGACGGTCGATCTCGGCCGCGAGCTCGCAGAGGACCGGCCGCTCGAAGACGGCGCGCAGCGGGAGGTCCACGCCGAAGACCTGGCGGACGCGCGAGACCACCCGCGTGCCCAGGAGCGAGTGCCCGCCCAGGTCGAAGAAGCTTTCCTCCACCCCCACCCGCTCCAGCCGCAGCACCTCCGCCCAGATCCCCGCCAGCACCTCCTCCACGGGCGTGCGCGGCGCCACGTACCGGTCCTCCGCCGACGCGAGCTCCGGCACCGGCCATGCCTTGCGGTCCAGCTTGCCGTTGGGCGTCAGCGGAAGCGCCTCCAGGAAGACGAACGCGGACGGGACCATGTACTCCGGCAGGCTCTGGCGCAGGTGCGCGCGCAGCCCGTCCATCTCCACGCTCCCCACCACGTACGCCACCAGCCGCTTGTATCCCGGCTGGTCCTCGCGCATCATCACCCGGGCTTCGCGCACCCCCGGATACGCCGCCATCGCCGCCTCCACCTCCCCCGGCTCGATGCGGAAGCCGCGGATCTTCACCTGCTCGTCCAGGCGCCCCATGAACTCCAGCTTCCCGTCCGCCCGCCACCGCACCCGGTCGCCCGTGCGGTACATCCGCGCGCCGGGCCCGGAGGCGAAGGGATCGGGGACGAAGCGCTCCGCCGTCAGCCCCGGCCGGCCCAGGTAGCCGCGCACCACGCCGGCTCCGCCCACGTACAGCTCGCCCGCCACCCCCGGCGGGAGCGGTTCCAGCACTGAACCCAGGACGTAGGCCCGCGCGTTGGGGATCGGGCGGCCGATGGAGACGGTGGCCGCGTCCTCCTCTACCTCCTCCACTCTCTCCAGCGTGCACCACACCGTCGCTTCCGTCGGGCCGTACTCGTGCAGCACGCGCCCGGGGCTGCCGGAGCGCAGCATCCGCCGCACGCCCTCCGTCCCCACCGCCTCGGCGCCGAAGACCAGCTGCCGCAGGCTCGCGTAGACGTCCACCTGCTCGCGCACGTGCTGGTTGAAAAGCGCGGCGGTCTGGTACAGATGGGTGATCCCCCGCTCCCGCAGCGCCCGCCCCAGCAGCGGCGCGGAGAGAAGCACGTCGCGCTCGATGCCGACCAGCGCGGCCCCGTGCGCGAGCGCGCCCCAGATCTCGAACACCGCCGCGTCGAAGCTTGCGTTCGACGCCTGCGCCACGCGGTCGCCGGGGCCGATCGGCATCGTCTCGGGGAGGCAGGATGCGTACTGCACCACCTCGCGGTGCCCCATCATCACGCCCTTCGGCCGCCCCGTGCTCCCGCTGGTGTAGAAGACGTAGGCGAGGTTCCCCGCCGACGCGCTCGTCGACGGAGGGTGATCCGGCTCGGCGGCGAGCACCTCCGCCACCCGGTCGAGACGGATGACGTGGAGACCCGATGGGGCCAGCGGGGCGGCGAGCTCTCCCTCGCTCAGCAGGACGCGGACGGCGGAGTCGGCGAGCATCAGCGCCATCCGCTCCGGCGGGTAGGTGGTGTCCACGGGGACGCAGCAGCCGCCGGACTTCAGCACCGCCAGCGTGGCGACCACCATCTCCATCCCCCGCTCCAGCAGGATGCCGACGCGCGCCTCGGGGCCGACGCCCAGGCGGACGAGGTGGTGCGCCAGCCGGTTGGCGCGCTCGTTCAGCTCGCGGTAGGTGAGGGACGCATCGTCGAAGA
>DASQLJ010000687.1:0-4395 GCA_035630095.1 Longimicrobium sp. | reverse complement strand
TGAGCACGGTGGCCACCAGCGTGCCCAGGCCGATGGCGCCCACCCCGGCGGCCAGCGTGGTGCCGGCGCCGGCGCGCACCTCGTCGGCCAGCTTGCGGGCCTCGGCCTCGCGGTTGTAGGTGCCCACCACCTCGCGGCTGGTGCGGCCGATGGAGTCGAGGAGCGCCTGGCGGTTGTAGCTGAAGCCGCCGCCCACGTCGCCGATCATCCCCTCGCGGTGGCGCGAGATCTGGCGGCGCTCGATGTAGGCGCCCAGGTCCTGCCAGAGCTTCAGGTTGCGCTCCACGATCCAGTCCACGATCCGCCCCACCTCGTCGTCGATCTCGCGCGGGGTGTCGCCCACCACCACGCGCTCGAAGTCGCGGCGGATCTGGTCGGAGCGCATCAGCGCGCGGATCTTTCCGAAGCGGATCTGGTCGTCGAAGAAGTTGACGCCGCGCAGCTCCATGTCGTTCAGCATGGCGTCCAGCCGCCCCAGCCGCGGCTCGAAGTCGCGCAGCATCTCCTGGTGGAAGGCGGCGAGCTGCGCGTCGATGTTCTGCAGCGTGGCCACGTCCTCGGCCAGCACCTTCAGCCGGTCGAAGGCGAGCACCTTGTACCGCCCCGCCAGGCGCAGGCCCACGTTGAGCGGGTTGAGCAGCTTGAGCCGCACGCGCTCCTGCTGGTCGAGCGTGTTCACCAGCCAGTCGTCCATCGCCGCGAAGCCGCTGCTCTCCCACCCGGCCTCGTCGCGCGCGTCGCGGGCGCGCTGGGCGAAGCGGGCGGAGACGGGGAAGACTTCCGGCACCTCGCCCAGCACCTGCCCGGCGTTGTCGCGCACGAAGGTGAGCACCTGCTCGCGCTCTTCGGGCTTCTCCAGCAGGTCGATCTTGTTCACCACCATCACCACCTTCTTCCCCCACGCCCGGATCTGCTCCAGGAACAGGCGCTCGCTCTCGGTGAACGGGCGGTCGGCGCTGGTGACGAACAGCACCAGGTCGGAGCGGGGGACGAAGTCGCGCGTGAGCTCCTCGTGCTCGCGGATGACGGCGTTGGTGCCCGGGGTGTCCACGATGTTGAGGTCGGCCAGCAGCGTCGCGGGGTGCGTGCGCTCCAGCAGGTACGCCTCCAGCATCGTCTCGGTGACCTGGGGGCCGTGGCGCAGCAGGTTGATGCGGTCGGTGGTGGGCGTCACGCCCTCGGGGAGCACGCGCTCGCCCAGCAGGGCGTTGATGAAGCTCGACTTGCCGGAGTTGAACTCGCCCGCGATCACCAGCAGGAAGAGCCCCGACAGCGCCTCGCGCGCCTCGCGGAAGTGCCGCAGGTCGTCGCTCTGCGCGGTGTCGGGGCCGAAGCGCTCGAGCGCCACGGCCATGCGGTCCAGCAGCTCGGCCTCGCGGGCGCGCAGCTCGGCCTCGCGGTCGGTGAGCAGCCGGTTGCGCCGCATCAGCCGCCCCAGCAGGCCGCCGCGGCGGGGCTGATGCAGCACCGGGGCCGTCACGGTCGGCTCGACAGGCCTGAGATCGTTCGGCCCCGGCGCGTCTCCCGGTGTCTCCGGCGCATCGGGGTCTGCGGGAGTGTCGCCGGTCCGCTCGATCATCGTTCCACCCTGGTGGCAAGTCGCTTGTTTTGCCTCGTCTGGACGGTCCTGCTGCAAAGGTGGGACCGGAGACGGGCTGGGGAAAGGGCGATGCGAGGGCGGCGGGTGCGAGAGTGCGAGAGTGGAAGCGGCGACGCTCGGACGTCGGTCGGAGGCACCTTCGACATCTGGATCCGATCCATCTCACGCACTCGAAGTCCGCGAAGGCGGACTGCGTGCCGTTGTAGCCGCGAGTTTACTCGCATATTCCACGCGAGATGACATCGGCAAGCTTTCGTTCTGCAACGACGATCTTCGATGTGTCGCACGAAAAAAGCAAAAAGCGCCCTTCTGCCATGAGCGCCGACGGCGGTGTGCCGCGTGGTGGAGATGGGAAACGCGTTGATGGAGATGGTGAACGCGCCGGAGATGGGAGACACGTTGCCGGGAGATGGGAGACGCGTCGTTGGAGATCGGAGACGCGTGGTCGGGAGATGGAAACGCGACGGCGGGGGCGCTCCTCGTGTGAGGGGCGCCCCCGCCGGAGGGGGCCGGCTCGGGTCCGGCTCCTAGCTGTTGTCGCCGGGGATGGTGCCGTTGCGGGTCTTCCACCACTCCACGGCCTTGATCACCAGCCACACCAGCACCACCAGCGGCAGCACCTTGGTGAGCAGGAACCCACCCAGCACCCACGCGATGGCGAAGGCGCTGAACACGATCTTCATGGCCACCACCGCCAGGATCACCAGCACGATCCACTTGAGGACCGTCTCGACCTTACCGCGATTCTCGTCCATCGTTCGGGCTCCGTGATTTGATTGACTGCCAAGAGGCGGACATCGCCGGCCGTCAGGCTCTACGCGGGCCGTTTCGAGGAAGTTTCAAACCGCGTTTCACGATGGCGGAAGGACGGTTTCGAGGGTCTACGGGGCGAATGAATTCGCTGCAACAACTACACGAAGTCCGCCTTCGCGGACTACCGGCTTCGGCGCGGCCGCGATTCCGGTGCGCGCGAGAGATCCCGCTCATCCGCAATGTAGCCTTCGCATGAGATGAACGAGCCGGCGCGAAGCGCCCCAGGTCCCTCTCCCCGGTTTGTTTGGGGAGAGGGTCAGCCGCGAAGCGGCAGGGTGAGGGCCCGCGGGGGCGGGCTCCGGGCGAATCCTCGGCGGCGGACGGTCGATGCTGCGGCTCGTCAGGACTTCGACGCCTGGGCCGCCTCGGCTTCGCGGTACACCTCGTCGGTCTTGGCGGCCATGACGAAGTCGTTGCGGTGCAGGCCGCCGATCTTGTGCGTCCACCAGCCTACGGTGACGCGGCCCCACTCGGTGAGCAGCGCGGGATGATGCCCCTCCTGCTCCGCAATCTCGCCGATGCGCACCGAGAACGCCATCGCCGCCGCGAAGTCGGGGAACGCGAACACGCGCTCCAGCCGATCCTCCCCGTCGACGTTCCGGATCGACCACTCCGGCACCTCCCTCAGCAGCTCGTCCGCCTCGGCGCTCGTCACTTGCGGCGCGCCCTTCCGGCACGGCTCGCATCGCCCACCCGCCAGATCGCTCATCATCCCCCTCCGGTTGTCGGCCCCCTCGAATCCCCATCATCACCCCACCCCACCCACCGCGGCAACCCCAAAGCCGATGCCGCGCCCCATCACCCCGGCTGCACCAATGCCGGTAGTCCGCGAAGGCGGACTTCGTGTAGTTGTTGCAGCGAATTCATTCGCCCTTGCCCCCCGGTGCCGAGGATCACCCTCAGTCTTCGATCGATCTCAATCTTCACTCACGCCACCGACGCATCGTGCGTGAAGTCGAAGCGCTCGAACGCGCGGCCCACGAGCCAGGTGAGCGGCAGGCACGGCAGCGTCATCGCCAGCGCGGCGGCGACGATGGCCAGCCACGCCGCGTCCGTGGCCCAGCGCACCGCGAACCACGCAGCCCCGCCGGCCACGGCCAGCACCACCAGGGTGACCAGCTTCAGCACCATCAGCAGCAGCGCCTTGCCCAGGAACTGCGCGCCGGCTCGGCCGTCGTTGCCCACGCGGTAGGGCATCAGCAGGAACATCAGGTTCTCCACCGCCGCCGCGGCCCAGGCCACCGGCATCACCAGCAGCGCGGCGATGGCGATCCACGCGGGCGGCACCACGCGCGTGAGCGCCGCGGTCGCCAGCAGCACCATCATCTCGAACACGGCGAACGACAGCGCCGCCGGGAACACCTGCCCCGCCGCCACCGACAGCGGCGACAGCGGGAGCGAGCGCAGGAAGGCGATGCGGTCCAGGTCGCGGCGGAAGTCGAACGGGAGCGGGTTGCCGAAGACGATCGGCAGGATCAGCCCGCTGCTGAGCACGGTGGCCTGCAGCGCGACCGGGTCGCCCTGCGCCGCGCGCGAGCCGCCGAACATCGCCACCACCCAGGCGCCGCCCACGATCAGCGGGGTGAGCATGGCGCGCGGCGTACGCACCAGCTCGGTGAGCTGCCGCCACGCCAGCGCCCCCGCCCGCCCCGGCAGCAGCCGCCGCGGCGCGGCGAGGCGGAAGCGCGGCGAGGTGGCCGGCGCCGCGTCGTCGCCCGCGGCGGGGAGCGCCGAGCGCAGGCGCCGCAGCCGCGCCTGCACCCGGGTCCCCACGGCCAGCGACCGCTCGGTGTAGGCCACGTCGAAGCTCAGCACCAGCGCCACGCACGCGGCGATCAGCCCCAGCGACGCCGCACCCCACAGCAGCGCGCCCCCGGCCGTGGTGGCCGCGAAGAGCTCCGCGATCGGCCGCGCCACGGTGGACACGGCGCGCACCGGGGGCGCCTCGAGCACCGCGCGGAAGCGCCCGCCGGGCCCCGCCG
>DASQLJ010000686.1:0-29965 GCA_035630095.1 Longimicrobium sp. | reverse complement strand
GCCGGCTACTTAACTCCCGTGCCCGCGGTGCACGCGCGCTCAAGTAGTAGTTTCCGGTGCCATTGTGTAGTTGCGCTCGCGTCCGGTCGTCCATGGCGGCATCACGAACGAACTCATCCCAGCGAAGTAGATCACCGGATTCAAGAGGGATAGCCTCGATCTGCACGTCCAGGCTGGTCGGAATGTCACCGTCGCGCGAGATCCACAAGGCGGTCTCGAGCGAGGCCAGGCTGGCGGAGACCTCGTGCGGGAAGAGCGAGAACGAGCGGGTCGCGGCTGTGAACAGCCCCGTCTCGCCTGGTGCAGACGTGACCGCGAACAGCTTCACCAGGCGTAGCACGCCTTGCTGCGCGGGCGTGAGACGAAGCCGGTACGCCTCCCAAAGTTCGAGCACGCTGGGCGGCAGGTGCGCCAGGTGCTCGTCGCGCAGCGCTCCCTCCACACGCGCACGGGCCAGCATGGAAAGCACATACAGTGGTGTCGCATCACGCTCCGCTGCGCGCTTCGCGGCGAGATCGATCAGCCGGGGCTCGGCGGAGATGCCCCAACTCTCGATGCACGCGACGACGAACTCCCGGCACTGCTCGCGCGAAAGTGCGCCGAGCACCATCTGCGCGCTTCGGGTCAGGCCGAGGTCCTGCAGTTCGGTTGGAGAGAACGGCGGCTGGATCTCTGCCCACTCCTGGCTGCGTGCGGCGATCAGCAGGCGGACGACGCGATAGCGCGCGCTCACCTCCGCCACGTCCCGCTGCCGGGCGCGCAGCCCGGACATCAACATCCGAAGCTCGTTCGGCTTCACGTGCGCGTCGTCGAACACGATCACGGCGCCGCCGGATGCGGCATCGAGCAGCTCACCAACGTTGCCCTCGCGCAGGTCGGGCTCCACCACCAGCACGCGCCCGGGGCGGATCGTCTCCAGGTGCATGAAGAGCGTGGTCGTCTTCCCCGCACCGGGCTTCCCCAGGATCAGGCGGTTGCGAAGCTCGCCGGAAAGCTGCTTCCACTCATTGCGTTCGATCCGCTTTGCCAGCCACTCCGCGGGCCGCGCCTGGAGCGCCGCGCGCACCTGCTCGCCGTCGTAGGGAGCGACAACACGGAAGCCAGGGCGATCCGCGGACAGGCCGAGCCGTGCGCTGGTCTCCCTCCACACGCCATCGCGCGTGGCGGCCTGGAGGATAGTCGGACGGCTGAACATCCGCAGTTCGAGGCCGAGTTGTGCGACATCCTTCTTCCACTTGCTCCACGTCGTCTCCGCGGGCGCCTGGGAGGTGATGAACAGGAGGACTGTGGCAGCTTCCCTCTCTGGATCTTCAAGAAAGCGCTTCGCGTCACTCAAGACCTTCTTCTTCGTGCATTCGAACGAGACGGCAACGCAGCACCTGTTACCATCGGGCGTGATGCCGACGGCGTCGCGGCCGAAGTCGCTGCGTGGAGCGCTGTAGCGGAGGTCGGTGTAGCCCTCGTAGTGCAGCAATCCCAGGACGAAGTGCTGGAACGGCTGCCACCCGTCGTTCTTGCGGAGATCGTCGAGGTGTCGCTCGAGGTCGGCGCGGCGCCGGTCGATCATGGTGGGAGATGCGCAGGGCAGGAGAGGCACGAAACGGGCGGAATCACACGATAGCAAAGCCCGCCCGCCGGTACAATGGCGGACGGGCTCCCGAGCGGCGCGGACGATCGCCGCGCCTAGTTCCAATCGCCCAGCAACGCGGCGACCGCGGCGGCGATCGCCACGACCGAGATGATCGCGACGGTGCCGATGGCGAGCCCGCCGGTCTTGGTGGCGCTCACCCGGCGCGCGTCGATCCGCTGCACGTCGGAGCTGGCGACGGCGGCGCGCACCGGCGGGTCGCCCGCCATCCCCACGATGCTGTCACCCACCACCTGCGGGTTCGACATCACGATCACGCTCATGTCGCGCCGGGTCACGCGCACGGTGCCGGTGCCGTTCAGCCGCGCGACGGCCTCGGGCGCGGGGCCGGGCTGCATGCGCCAGCTCGTGCACGCGCCGGCCGTCATGCACAGGGCCAGCAGGAAGACGTGGATGCTCCGCATCGACACTCCGATCATGGGAAGGAACAGGTGAACGCCGCCACGAACGCGTGCGCGGGCATCCAGGGGGACGTCGGGAGGAAAACGCCGGCTCGCGTGCGGCCGGCCCGGCGGAACGCTAATCCAGCTCGACGAAGGAGAACGTGAGCACGAGGGTGGCAACGGTGAGCACGGTCAGGACGGCGAACACCAGCCCGCCCGTCTTCATCGCGTTGGCACCGCGGGTCTCCACGCGCCGCACGTCGGCCAGCGCCACGCGGGTGAGCCGCGGCGGGCTGCCCGCCTCGCCCTCGATGCTGTCGCCCACCACGCGCGGCGACCGCAGGACGAGCACGCTCGCGTCGGTGCGCACGATCCGCACCGGCTCGCGGCCCTGGCTCCGCGCCACCACCTCGGGCGCGGGTGCGGTCTGCGGGTTCCAGCTGGTGCAGGCGGAAGCGAGGAGAAGCGCCGCAACCGCGAGGAGGCGGAGTCGCATCGGGGGATTTCGGGAGGGAGCGACCGGCAGGAAGGGGTAAACAACAGACGTCGCGCCGCCGTGTCAAGCTTCGGCGGATCATCCCGCGGATTCGTCGCTGTCGGCGGCGCGCGCAGGGATCCAGACCGGGCGGGGTTTATCGAGCGACGATGCCGATCCGCACGATCCTTGCGAAGGCCCGCGTCCGCACCGGCGTCCACCTCCGCGGCGCGGGGATTCGCATCCCCCGTCCGCGGCGGCGTATCCCCAGTTCCCACCGCGTTTTGACAGTGCGGGGGGTGGCGGTTACATTGGCGCGTCCGCTTCCGGCACCCGGGGGCGGTTTTCACATAAATTCGAACCCTGCTTGAAGATATGGAACTTCGCGAGTTCTTGGCCGAGGACGCGATCCAGCTCGATCTGAAGGGTGAGAGCAAGGACGAGATCCTCAAGGAGCTCATCGGGCTGCTGGGGGTGGACGACAAGAGCCAGGGCATCCTGTTCAAGATGCTCAAGCGTCGCGAAAACCTGGGCTCCACCGGCATCGGCAAGGGGATCGCGATCCCGCACTGCCGCTCGCTGGTGGTCAATCGCCTCCGCCTCGCCTTCGGGCGGAAGAACGGTGGGGTCGAGTACAAGGCGATCGACGACCAGACGGTGAACTACTTCTTCCTGATCGTGGCGCCGCCGCTGGAGGTGAGCAACCAGTACCTGCCCGTGCTGGGGCGCATCGCCCAGTTCGCCAAGGAGCCCGACGTGGCCGAACGCCTCGCGGCGCTCGAGAACCCGCGCGAGTTCCTGGCGCTCCTCGAGGAAAAGGGCGTCTGAGGAGATGATGAACCAGAACCTCGAGACCCTGCTGGAGATCCAGGACCTGAAGAGCCAGCGTCGCGAGCTCGCCGAGGCCGGCGAGCGCGAGATGCAGGAGCAGGTGTTCGGCCTGGGCGTGGATGAAGCGCTGGCCAAGCTCGACGAGAAGATCGCCGAGATGGAAGAGTCGCTGCCGCCGCCGGTGAAGAGCCGGTACCGGCGGGTGTCCACGCGGCTGCCGCGCTTCCTGGTGCCGGTGATCAACGGCACCTGCTACGGCTGTTTCGTGGCGGTGCCCACCGCGCAGGCCAGCGACTCCGAACGCAACGCCGAGATCCGCTCGTGCGAGAACTGCGGCCGCTTCCTCTACCACGTGGACTGACGCCGGCGCGCAACGCGGCAGTCGGTACGACAACAAAGCCGGCCCGGGCAGCGATGCCGGGGCCGGCTTTCGTTCATCCACGATCGAGCGAATCCACTGCCCCGCGGGCCCTCACCCTGCCGCTTCGCGGCTGTCCCTCTCCCAAAACAACCAAAACAACCTGGGAGAGGGACCGGGGGCGCTTCGCGCCGGCTCCTTCAGTGTGCACTGAAGTCGCGTCGGGAGCTGCGGGATTTCTTGCGGGCACGAGAATCCCGGCAGCGCTACAGCCAGTGGTCCGCGAAGGCGGACTTCGTGTGCTTGTTGCAGCGAATTCATTCGCCCTTCCCGGCCGCCACACGAGCCTTTTCGGATCGACTCGGATCCCGTCGCCGCCTCCCGCCTTCCTACTCCTCGTACCTCCCCGCCTCCACCGTCTCGCGCACGCGGCGCACGTCGCCCTGGTGCACCCCCAGGGCGAGCACCAGCTCGATGCGCGCCTGCTGGCCGGTGAGGTGGTCGGCGAAGATGCAGCCCATCTCGCGGAGCTGGTGGCCGCCGCCCTCGTAGGCGTAGGTGTCGAGCACGCGGCCGCGCGGCGAGCGGCTGGCGATCACCACGGGCTTGTCGGCGTCGATCCAGCGGCGGATCCCCGGGAGCACGGCGGGCGGCACGTTCCCACGCCCCATCGCCTCGAGCACGATCGCGTGGGCGCCGGAGTCCAGGCTGGCTTCCACCAGCCGCGAATCGGCGCCCGCCACGATCTTGATCAGGTCCACCGGCATCACCGGCTGGCGCGGCGCCAGCGTGGGCTTGCGGCGGCTCTCGCGGTAGAAGAGCGCGCGGCCCTTGTCGGTGATCCCCAGCGGGCCCCAGTTGGGCGAGCGGAAGGTGCCGGCATGCTCGGTGTGCGTCTTCACCACCTCGGCGCCCTGCACGATCTCCTCGTCCATCACCACCATCGTCCCGCGGCCGCGCGCGTCGGGGCTCGCGGCCACCTCCACCGCGCTCATCAGGTTGGCGGGCCCGTCCCAGCTCAGCTCCGACGAGTTGCGCATCGCCCCGGTGATCACCACCGGCACCTCGGCGGCGAGCGAGCGGTCGAGCAGGTACGCCGTCTCCTCGATGGTGTCGGTGCCGTGCGTCACCACCACGCCCTCCACCCCTTCCGCCAGCCCGTCGAGGATGGCGGCGCGCAGCTCCCACATCCGCTCCAGCGTCATGTGCGGCCCGGGAAAGCGCCCGAACTCGCGCACCACCAGCTCGGCCACCTGGTCGATCCCCGGCACCGCCTCCAGGATCTCGCGCCCGGTGAGGCGGGGAACGGCGCCGCCGGCCTGGGCGTCGGCGCGCATGGAGATGGTGCCGCCGGTGGCCAGCAGCAGCACGCGCGGCAGCGCGTCAGCCACAGAGCACGCTGCCGCCGTTCACGTTCAGGATCTCGCCCGTGACGTGCCGGGCGAGCTGCGAGCAGAGGAAGACGATCGGCCCCGCCACGTCGTCGGCCGTGGCGATGCGGCCGATGGGGATGGACGCCTCGATGCGTGCGCGCCCGCCGGCCATCGGCTTCTCCACCATCTCGGTGTCGATCCACCCCGGCGCCACGCAGTTCACCGTGATCCCGCGCGGCGCCAGCTCCACCGCCACCGACTTCGTCAGCGCGATCATCGCCCCCTTGCTGGCCGCGTAGTCGGCGTGGAACGCCTCGCCGCGCTGCCCGGCGGTGGAGGAGACCAGCACGATGCGCCCGTTGGGCGCCACGAAGCGCGCGGCCAGGCGCACGGTGTAGAAGACCGACTCCAGGTTCGCGCGCAGCGTCTGCGCCCACTGCTCGTCGGTCATGTCGGCCACGGCCACGTCGTCGGGCACCCAGACCCCCGCGTTGCCCACGAACACGTCGATGCCGCCGAACTCCACCAGCGCGCGCTCGAAGAGCAGCTCGGCGCCCCACGGCGTGGCGATGTCGCCCGCCTGCGCGAACGACTTGCGGCCGGCGCGGCGCACCTCGTCGGCCACGCCGTTGGCCTCGCCCTCGCGGCTCAGGTAGCCGATGCCCACGTCGCAGCCGGCGCGCGCCAGCATCAGCGCGGTGGCGCGCCCCACCCCGCGCGAGGCACCGCTCACCACGGCGCGCTTCCCGGCGAGTCCCAGGTTCAGGCCGACGTCCACTTGCCCCCCAGCTCCGCGGCGTGGTGCCGCTCCGTGTCGAGCATCCCGCGCAGCAGCGCCCCGGTCTGCGCGTCCACGCCGCCGGCGGTCAGCAGCGCCTGGTAGCGGCTCACCTCGGCCTCCTCGCGCGCCTGCGCGGGGCCTTCCCACCCCTCCAGCTCGGCCTCTACGCCGCGCTGCGGCAGGTCGGCGGGGGTGGCGCCCAGCTCCAGCAGCCGCGCGGTGAGCCGCGACAGGTGGTGCTGCTCGTCGGCGTGCAGCTCGTTGAAGCGCTCGCTGAGCGCCGCGTCGCCACGTTCCTCGGCGGCGGCGGCGAGCGCGCGGTAGAACAGCGCGTGCTCCTTCTCGGCCTCGCGGGCCTGCTGGAGCGCGGTGATCAGGTCGTCCGGCACGGTGCCTTCGACGGGGATTCTCGGTAGACCTCGAGCGTGGCGGAATGATTCGCGGGATGAAGATGCGTTGCCGCAGGAGGCAATGCAATTCGGGCGAGCCCGGTTGGCGGCCAAACGGCGGGAGATCGGCGTTCGACGCAGGGAGCAGCACGTGCCGTGGGGAATGCGAAAGGTCGTGCGGAGGGGCCGGCCCGCCGGGGTCCGGTGTGGGAATTTGCGGCTGAAGCCGCGGCTACGACGGCACGGAGTCCGCCTTCGCGGACTTCACCCGATGACGCCAGACTAAAGAAAGCGGCGAACGAAGGTGAGGTAGCCCTGGCGCCCACCCTCGCGCGTCCACCGTTGTACGGAAGAACGCACGCGCTTCAGACACGCGAGGATCTCTTCCACGCTGTTCATGTCCGACGGGACCGGGTTGGCGGGATCGCGGCCGAGACGCCACTCGCATATGCCAAGAACAGCCGCGTGCACGTCCTGCCGCAACCCGTGCAGCGACGGCTCGCGAGACGTGCGGCCGCGCTGCTCGGCGGTGTACCGCGCGACCAGGGCTTCCAGCGCGCCGTCCACGTCATAGTCGAGCATCTCCGGGTGCTCACGATGCACCCCCACGATCGCGAACTCGATGTTCTGGAGGACATCCTGGTACTCCTCCTCGAATCGTCCAGCCATGAAATTTCGGAGTGGAGGCGAAAGACAAACGGCGGAAACTCCGGAGGCCTCGCGGTCGGAGCAGCGCTGTTGGGCAATTACGGTGTCCGGCGGCGCTTCACCCGTCGCTCCGCCGCGGAGCGGCAGGCGCCCAGATGCGCCGTGGGTCGTGAAGCACCATCGGATGCCTGATGTCGCTCGCATGGTCGAAGATTTCTCGCAGCTCGAGCGGCTCCGCCAGCGAGGATTGCCATGTTCTCCGGTCTACCGTCCCGACCACAAGTACTCGCCCTCAGCCCGGCCTGGCCGCGCGTGACGAAAGACCGCGATCTCCTCCTCCACCTCGTGCTGGTGAGCGATGATGAACTCGCACGGCGTGCAGTACCGGCACGTCTTGCCCAGCACCAGCATCGTGCCGTCCAGCCACGCGATCAGCAGCGGGAACTTTCGCGCATGCATCAGCTTGTCGCACCGCGGGCAACGTGCCCACCGCACCTCGGGAAACGGGTTGAGCGCGAATCGATAGCGCGGTGGCAGCTTGCCGGAGCGGGGCACAGTCATGGACGTAGATCGGAATCGCGGAGGCCGAGCGGCAGCAGAAAGTAATGTGAACAATGTGAGCGGGCAATCCGGTGGCTCACGGGGCTGCAAAATGCCCCGCTCCGACGCGGGAGCGGGGCATCCTCTGTACGTCTGCGCGTGCCGGGCCGGCTATGTCTTGAACTTTGGAAGGCACCTGATGTAGAGCGATCGGCGGGCTCACCCTACTCCGCAAGATCCCGGAAGACATCCAGGTGGTCTGCAATCGCCCGCTCGTGCGCATCGACGACCCGGCGCGTCTTCCAGTCGCCTGCGAACACGCGAAAGCCGCCCTGGCCATCATCTACCCAGAACAATTCCATGCCCGCGGTCAGCCCCAGCCCGCGCGTCACCCTCAAGAGGCAGTGCGGTCGCGAGCAATCCCTGGCAGGCGACGACGTTTGTGCGGAGCGGCATGTGCTTCTCTCCAGTAGCCGGTGGAGTGCCCCTCAATCTATCTCATTCTCGATGAAAACGGAGCGGGGCGCCGGGATTCTCATCCCCGCGCCCCGCTTCGCACCTCCCCACTGATCGACCGCCGTCTACGCCTCGAACCGCTTGATCGCCAGGCACACGTTGTGGCCGCCGAAGCCGAACGAGTTGCTGAGCGCCAGGCGCACCGGCCGCTCCACCATCCCGTCGGTCGCGTAGTTCAGGTCGCAGTCGGGGTCGCGCTCGTGGAAGTTGATCGTGGGCGGGATCTTCCCCTCGCGGCAGGCGAGCGCGCTGATCACCGCCTCGATCCCGCCCGCCGCGCCCAGCGTGTGGCCGGTCATCGACTTGGTGGAGCCGACGATGATGTCGTACGCGCGCTGGCCCAGCGCGGTGCGGATCCCCGCCGTCTCGTTCTTGTCGTTGGCCGGCGTGGACGTGCCGTGCGCGTTCACGTAGTCCACGTCGTCGGGCGTGGCGCCCGCCTCGCGCAGGGCGGCCTTCATGGCGCGCACGGCGCCCTCGCCGCCCTCGGCGGGCGCGGTGATGTGGTAGGCGTCGGCGGTCTGCCCGAAGCCCACCACCTCGGCGATGATGGTGGCGCCGCGCGCGCGGGCGTGCTCCAGCTCCTCAAGCACCATCATCCCAGAGCCCTCGCCCAGCACGAAGCCGTCGCGCGTGGCGTCGAACGGGCGGCTGGCCGTCTCGGGGCTGTCGTTGCGCTCCGACAGCGCGGTCATCGCGGCGAAGCCGGCGACCGTCTGCGGGCTCACGGTGGCCTCGGTGCCGCCCGCCACCATCAGGTCGGCCTCGCCGTGCTTGATCGAGCGGAAGGCGAGCCCCACCGCGTGCGCCGACGAGGCGCAGGCCGAGACGGTGCAGTAGTTCGGCCCCTTCAGCCCCCAGCGGATCGACACCAGCCCCGCCGCGATGTCGCTGATGAACATCGGCACGAAGAAGGGCGAGACGCGGCTGGGCCCGCGCTCGATCAGCTTGCGGTGCTGCTCCTCGAAGGTCCAGATCCCGCCGATGCCGCTCCCCACGATCACCCCGAAGCGCTCCGCGTCGACGCCGTCCAGCGACGCGTCGAGCCCCGCCTCGCGCATCGCCTGCACGGCGGTGGCGATGGCGAACTGGGCGAAGCGGTCGGTGCGCTTCGCCTCCTTGCGGTCGATGTAGTCCTCGGCGACGAAGCCCTTCACCTCGGCGGCGAAGGTGACCTTGTGGTCGGTGGTGTCGAACTGCGTGATGGGCGCGGCGCCGCTGGTTCCCGCCAGCAGGGCGCTCCACGAGCCCGGCACGTCCAGCCCCACGGGCGTAATCAGCCCGGTGCCGGTGATCACGACTCGGCGACTCATCAACCGCTCCGCGTGTCGGTAGGCCCGCGCCGCGGCGCACGCTGCGCCGCCGCCCGGGCGGACGTCACCGCCGCCCCGCTAAACGTGGACGGGCGGTGAAAAAGAGCGCGTGCCGCGGCCGCGGGGGTGAGCCCGGGGCGCGGCACGCGAGAGAACCGGAATCAGCCCTGCTGGGCGTGGCTCTGGATGTAGCTGATCGCGTCGCCGACGGTCTGGAGCTTCTCGGCCTCCTCGTCCGGGATCTCCATCCCGAACTCCTCCTCGAACGCCATCACCAGCTCCACCGTGTCCAGCGAGTCGGCGCCCAGGTCCTCGACGAACGAGGCCTCGGGGGTCACCTTCTCGGCTTCCACGCCGAGCTCGTTGATGATGATGTCCTTGACCTTCTGCTCGATGTCCGCCATTGCGATGCTCCTGATTGAGTTGATCCGAACCGGAAACGCGTTGTCTCGTCTCGGGCGCCGTTCGCCGCCCCTCCCCCTACATCACCATCCCGCCGTCCACCACCAGCACCTGCCCGGTGATGTACTGCGCCCCCGGGCCCGCCAGGAAGCGGACGGCCGGAGCGATGTCCTGGGGCCGGCCCAGCCGGCCCAGCGCGATCTGCCCCATCAGCGCGTCGCGCGCGGCGTCGGGGAGGTCGGCGGTCATGTCGGTCTCAATGTATCCCGGGGCTACGGCGTTGACCAGCACCCCGCGGCCGGCCAGCTCCTTGGCCACCGCCTTGGTCAAACCGATCACCCCGGCCTTGCTGGCGGCGTAGTTCGCCTGCCCCTTGTTCCCGGTGATCCCCACCACGCTGGTGATGTTGACCACGCGGCCGTGCCGGCGCTTCATCATCCCGCGGCTGGCGGCGCGGATGGTGTTGAAGGCGCCGCGCAGGTTGGTGTCGATCACCGCGTCCCAATCGTCGTCCTTGAGGCGCATCAGCAGGTTGTCGCGGGTGACGCCGGCGTTGTTCACCAGCACGTCCAGCGACCCCAGCTCGTCCTCCACGCGCTTGACCAGGGCGTTCACCGCCTCGGGGTCGGCCACGTCGCAGCCGTAGCCGCGGTGCCCTTCGCCGGGGAGGCCCTCGGCCGCGGCCTGCGCGCGCGCCTCGTCGCGGGCCACCACGGCCACGCGGGCCCCCGCGTTCGCGAGCTCCTCCGCGATCGCCAGCCCGATCCCGCGCGAGCCGCCGGTCACCAGCGCCACCTGTCCCTGTAGCTCCACCCTGTCCCCTCCCGTAGCGCTTTGAATCAGGTCTGGACCTTCAACGGCAACGGCTTACGGCATGCTCGGGCGTGTCCCCGCTGCGCGGGGCCGGGCTGCGCGCTGCGTAGGGCACGATACCGCCGTGCCCAACGCAGCCGGGCCACCGGCGGCCCAACCGCCTTCTCCACTCACGCTTCGGCGCGCTGGCCGCCGGCGTCCCGGCCCTTCGGGCGCGCATCCCTCACGCAACCGCACCGGCCCGCGATCGCCGACATCCCCGCCCGTGCCTCAGCTCCCCGAGCCGGAGCCCGCGCCGGCCGCATCCACGAACGCGCGCACCTGGTCGGCCGTGCCCAGCGCGGTGCCCATCCCGGCCGCGTCGGGGTCGATGCGCTTCAGCATGCCGGTGAGCACCTTGCCGGTGCCCACCTCGATGAAGCGGGTGACGCCCAGCTCCAGCATGGTGCGCACCACGTAGCTCCAGCGCACGGCGCTGGTGAGCTGCTGCACCAGCAGGTCGCGCGCGGCGCCGGCGTCGGTCACCCCCTGCGCGGTCACGTTCGAGACGATCGGGAACGCCGGGTCGCGGAAGTCCACACCCTCGAGCTGCTCCCGCAGGCCGGCCTCGGCCACCGCCATCAGCGGCGAGTGGAAGGCGCCCGACACGTTCAGCGGCTGCACCTTCTTGGCCCCGGCGTCCATCAGCATGCTCCCGGCGCGGTGCACCGCGTCCACGTCGCCGCTGATCACCACCTGCCCGGGCGTGTTGAAGTTCGCCGGCACCGCCACCGACCCCTCCTCCGACGCCTGGCCGCAGACGCCCTCCACGATGTCGTCGTCCAGCCCCAGCACGGCGGACATCGCGCCCGGCCGCTGCTGGCCGCCCTCGAACATCAGCTCGCCGCGGCGGCGCACGGTGCGCAAGGCGTCGGCCAGGCCCAGCGAGCCGGCCGCGTGGTAGGCGCTGAACTCGCCCAGCGAGTGCCCGGCGGCGCAGACCACCTCCAGGTTCACCGAACGCAGCACGGCCCACACCGCGGCGCTGTGCGCCAGCAGCGCGGGCTGCGCGTTGCGGGTGAGGGTCAGCTCGTCCTCGGGCCCCTCCCAGCACAGCGCCGACAGGCCGAAGCCGAGCGCGTCGTCGGCCGCGCGCCACACCTCGGCCGCCTCCGGGAACGCCTCCGCCAGGTCCTTCCCCATCCCCACCGCCTGCGACCCCTGCCCGGGGAAGAGCAGGCCGATCCGCTCGCCGGTCATCGATGATCCCGTGTGAGTCCTCAACCGCCGTTGCAGTTCATCCCTACATCCGCACCACGTTCGCCGCCCACGTGAACCCGGCGCCGAACGCCACCATCAGCACCAGCGCCCCCTCCGGCAGCCGCCCCGCCTCGCGCGCCTCGTCAAGGGCGACGGGGATCGAGGCCGAGCTCATGTTGCCGTAGCGGTCCACGTTCACGAACACCTTCTCGGGCGGGATCTTCGCGTACTTCGCCGTCGCGTCGATGATGCGGATGTTGGCCTGGTGCGGCACCAGCAGGTCCACGTCGTCGCCGGTGCAGCCGGCGCGCTGCAGCGCGTTCTCGGCCGCGTCGCACATCGAGCGCACGGCGCTCTTGAACACCTCGGGGCCGGCCATCTTCACGAAGTGCGAGCGCTCGTCCAGCACCGCGATGTCCAGCGGGAACTTCGCGCCGCCGCCGGGGCGGTAGAGCAGCTCGGCGAGCGTGCCGTCGCTCTTCATGTAGCCGGAGAGGATGCCGCGCCCGTCGCCCTCGGCCGCCTGGATCACCGCCGCGCCGGCGCCGTCGCCGAAGAGGACGCAGGTGGCGCGGTCGGTCCAGTCGATGATCGACGACATCTTCTCGGTGCACACCACCAGCACCGTCTTCGCCTGGCCGGCCACGATGTGCGCCTCGGCCATCTGCAGGCCGTAGAGGAAGCCGCTGCAGGCGGTGGAGTAGTCGTAGGCGGCGGCGTTGCGCGCGCCCAGCAGCGCCTGGATGTCGCAGGCGGTGGAGGGGAGCAGCCGGTCGGGGGTGGCGGTCGAGACGATCAGGATGTCCACGTCGGCGGCCGTGATCCCGGCGCGGTCCATGGCGGCCCGGGCGGCGTTGGCGCCCATGTCGGCGGCGCCCGTGTCCTTGTCGGCCAGCCGGCGCTCGGTGATCCCGGTGCGGCTGCGGATCCACTCGTCGTTGGTGTCGACCATCGACTCCAGGTCGCGGTTGGTCACCACGCGCGGGGGCGACCAGCGGCCGGTGGCCACGATGCGGGCCCGGGGCTGGCGTGCTGCCTGGATCATCTGTCTACGCTCGTTTCCGCCAGCTCGCCGAGCCGGGCTGCGATGTGCTCCACCATCTTCCGCTCCACCGACCGGGCGGCGACCCCGATGCCGTTGCGGATGGCCTGCGGCGGAGACCCGCCGTGGGCGATCACCACCACGCCGTTCACCCCCAGCAGGGGCGCGCCGCCGTAGGTCGAATAGTCCAGCCGCCGGTACAGCCGCTTCATGTCGAGCCGCACCCCCTGCTTCTCCATCTCGGCCTTCAGCTCCTCGGCCATGAAGCCCGCGATGCTCTCGTAGAACTTGAGCAGCACGTTCCCCACGAAGCCGTCGCACACCAGCACGTCGCAGGCCCCGCGGATCACCTCGCGGCCCTCCACGTTGCCCACGAAGTTGAGCGTGGACGAGGCGGCGAGCAGGCCGTAGGTCTCCAGCGTCTGCTCGTTCCCCTTTCCCGGCTCGGTGCCGATGTTGAGAAGGCCCACCCGCGGCTCGTCCACGCCCATCAGGTCCTGGGCGTAGATGGTACCGAGGTGGGCGAACTGGAGCAGGTGCTGCGGGCGCGTGTCCACGTTCGCGCCCATGTCGATCAGGAAGAAGGTCCCCTCGGCGCTGGGCACCGGCGAGCCCACCGCGGGGCGGTCCACGCCGGCGATCGGGCGCAGCAGGATGGCGGCCGCGGCCATCACCGCGCCCGTGCTCCCGGCCGAGAGAAAGCCGTCAGCCTTGCCGTCCTTGACCAGGCGCGTGCCCACCACGATGGACGAGTGGGGCTTGCGCCGCACCGCCGTGGTGGGCGACTCGCCCGGGTCGATCACGTCGGGCGCGTGCACCACCTCGATCCGGGCACGGTCGAGCTCCGGGTGCCGGTCGAGCTCGGCGCGCACCCGCGCCTCGTCGCCCACCAGCACCACGGTCAGGTCCGCCCGGTCATGCAAAGCTCCGACCGCCCCCTCGACCTCAACGGTCGGGGCACGGTCGGAGCCCATCGCGTCTACCGCGATCCGCATCTTTGCTCGTGTGGGAGGTTCGCTCAGAACTCTTCCACTTCGATCCGCTGGACCTTCTTGTAATAGCCGCAGTTCGCGCACACGGTGTGCGGCTGGTGCGGGTCGCCGCACTGCGGGCACGCGTTCACGGTGGGCATCGCTGCCTTCACGTGCGTGCGGCGCTTGCGCTGGCGCTGCTTGCTCTGGCGTCTCTTCGGTACGGCCATCGTTCCCCTCTATCCCGGCTGGGCTCTGAATGGTTCAGTCGTCGTGTTCGAACTCGACGTTCTTCAGCGCGTCCCACGGGCTGGAGGCCTGTTCGGGAACACACTCGCACGCCCCGTCGTTGAGGTTGGTGCCGCACTGTGGGCAAAGCCCGCGGCACTCCTCGCGGCAGAGCGTGAACTGGGGCACCTGCAGCAGCACCTGCTCGCGCACCGCGTCGGTCAGGTCCACGTCGTCGCCGCGGGGCGGCAGCGGGTAGACCTCGCCGTCGTCGGCCACGTCCTCGCCCTCCATGGGCCGGGCGAAGAGCAGGTCCACGTGCTCGCTCACCTCCTGCTCCACCGGCTCCAGGCACCGCCGGCAGGCCTGGCGCACCGTGGTGGCCAGCGTGCCGCGCACCAGGACCCCGTCGCCCACCTCGGTGGCCTTCAGGTCCACCTCCAGCGGCCGGGTCAGCTCCACGCCCGTACCCACCCACATCGGGTGATCGGGCGGAACCTGCTCGCGCAGGCGTGCGTCTCCGCGGTCCACCGCCGCCAGGCTCAGATGCAGCATAAACCGGAAAAGTATCCCAAATCGTCCCGCCTGTCAATGAACGGCGGGGCGTTTCGGGGTGATGTCGGGTCGGGCGCGGCCACCCGCCGCGCGCGGCGGGTGGCCGCGCGGGGCGAACGCGCCGGGAAGCTCGCGCGACCGGCCGGGCACCGCAAGTGCGCGCCCCGCCCGGCGAGCGGACCGGCATCCATACACCGCGTCCGGGCGGAGGGTCGCGGCCAGGTCCTGAGGTCCGAAGTCCTGATAGCTGGAATCCAGAGGCTGGTGCGGGATCGAATCATCTACGTTCCTTGCCGCCGCCGACCAGGCTGGCCGGACGCCCACGACTGGGCGCTGCTCGGCTGGGTCGACCACGATGCGCATACCTTCGACTGATCGTCGAGCCGAGCGACGACTCAGCCTGTGCCCCGGAGATCTATAGATATGAAGTTGGAGCCGAAGATTGCCAAAAAGATTTTTTAGACTAAGTTAATTTTTAGATGAAGCACCTGATGACGCTGGGACACCGACGCCGATGCGCCTGACCGACACCGTCGAGGACTATCTCAAGGGCCTGCTGGCGCTCGCGGCCAGCGCGAAGGCGGTGCGGACGGTCGCGCTGGCCAGGTTCGTGGGCGTGAGCGCGGCGGCGGCCACCGTGATGCTGCGGCGCCTCGCCGCGGCAGGGCTGGTGGACTACGCGCCGTACCGCGGCGCCCGGCTCACCCCCCGCGGTCGCGACGAGGCCGTGCGGGTGGTGCGGCGGCACAGGGTGCTGGAGACGTTCCTGGTGCGGGTGCTGGGCTTCGACGCCGGCGCCGTGCACCCGGAGGCCGAGCGGCTGGAGCACGCCGCCTCGGACGAGCTGATCGAAGCCATGGCGCGCCTGCTGGGCGCGCCCGAACACGACCCGCACGGCGCGCCGATCCCGGCGCGCCTGGGGGCATAGAGGAGAAGGGCGGAATGGATGTCCTGGAACGGCCGGCGGACGCCGGCCACGAGACTGCACCGGCGGGGCGCGGGCTGACCCGGCGCGAGATGCTGCGCGCGGGCGTGCTGGGCGGCGCCGCGCTGGCCACGGCGGGCGGGGCGCTGGCGCTCTCCGCGCAGCCCGCACAGCCGGCGGCAAACCCGGCCGGGCACGCGCACCTGGTGGGCGCGCACGGGTCGCACGAGAGCATGATGGCCGTGGGCGAGCTGCGCCCGGGCGGCTTCGACCCCACGTCGTTCCTGCGCCACTTCGACGGCGGCAGGGTGTCGCGGCTCCCGTCGGGGCAGACGCTGCGGGAGTACGAGATCGTGGCGACGGAGCGCGAGATCGAGGTGGCGCCGGGCGTCTTCTTCCCCGCGTGGACGTACAACGGGCAGGTGCCCGGGCCCACCATCCGCTGCACCGAGGGCGACCGGCTGCGCGTCAACTTCATCAACGGCAGCTCGCACCCGCACACCATCCACTTCCACGGGATCCACCCGGCGGGGATGGACGGCGCGTTCGAGATCGTGCCCCCCGGGGGCACCTTCCTCTACGAGTTCGACGTCGAGCCCTTCGGCCTGCACCTGTACCACTGCCACGCCGTCCCGCTCAAGCGCCACATCCACAAGGGGCTGTACGGCGCCTTCATCATTGACCCGCCCGGCGGCCGCCCGCCCGCCCGCGAGCTGGTGATGGTGATGAACTGCTTCGACACCAACCTGGATGGCGCGAACGAGATCTACGCCATCAACACGGTGGCGCACCACTACCAGAAGCACCCGATCCCGGTGGGGCTGAACGAGCTGGTGCGCGTGTACCTGGTGAACGTCACCGAGTTCGACCTGATCAACTCGCTGCACCTGCACGGCAACCTGTTCCGGTGCTACCGGACGGGGACCGACCTGGAGCGCTTCGACTTCACCGACACCGTCATGCTCTGCCAGGGCGAGCGGGCGGTGCTGGAGTTCTCCTTCAAGTACCCGGGGAAGTACATGTTCCACGCGCACCAGAGCGAGTTCGCCGAGCTGGGGTGGACGGGCGTCTTCGACGTGCAGGGAGGCCCCGGTGCCTGAGGCCCCCACCTCCGCCCCCCCGCCGCCGGCCGCCACGCCGCGCACCTCGCTGGCCGACGCGGACGCCCTGCCGCCGGAGCGCTCCCCCGGCGGCAGCGGCCACGTCTGGGTGAAGGCGCTGGTCCCGCTGCTGCTGCTGGCCGCGCTGGTGCTCGGGTTCCTGCGCTTCGGGCCGGTCGGCGTCTTCCGCAAGAGCTTCCCGCCGGTAGAGGAGCTCGTGGTCGAGCGCATCGCGATCCCCAGGCCGGGGGAGCTGCGGGTGCGGGTGGTGAACAGCGGCCCGACGCCGGTGACCATCGCGCAGGTGCTGGTGGACGACGCCACCTGGGCGCACACGCTGGACGGCGGCCGCACTCTGGAGCGCCTGGACCGGCGCACGATCACCGTCCCCTACCCCTGGGTGGAGGGGGAGCCGCTGGTGGTGACGCTGGTGACGGGGACGGGGCTCACCTTCGCCGGCGAGGTGGCCGTGGCGACGGAGACGCCACAGGCCAGCGGGCGCTTCGTGGGCACCTTCGCGCTGCTGGGGATCTACGCGGGCGTCATCCCCGTGTTCCTGGGGCTGCTCTGGCTGCCCTTCCTGCGCACGCTGCAGCGCCGCTGGCTGGACTTCTTCCTGAGCCTCACCGTGGGCCTCCTGGTGTTCCTGGGCGTCGACGCGCTGGCCGAGGGGCTGGAGTTCGCCGCCCGGGTGCCGGGCCCTTACCAGGGGGTGGGGCTGCTGCTGCTGGGCGTGGCGGGGACGCCGCTGGCGCTGGGCGTGCTCGGCGGGCGAGGCCGCGCGGCGGGGGGCGAGGCGTCGCCGCTGGCGGTGGCGACGCTGGTGGCGGTGGGGATCGGGCTGCACAACCTGGGCGAGGGGCTGCTGATCGGCAGCGCCTACGCCACGGGCGAGATCGCGCTGGGCACCTTCCTGGTGGTGGGCTTCCTGATCCACAACACCACCGAGGGCCTGGGCATCGTGGCGCCGCTGGCGCGGGAGCGCCCCGCCTTCGGCCGGCTGCTGCTGCTGGGCGCGCTGGCGGGCGTCCCCACCGTGCTGGGCGCGTGGATCGGCGGCTTCACCTTCTCGCCGATCTGGACCACGCTGTTCTTCGCCGTGGGCGTCGGCGCGATCATCCAGGTCGTCTTCGTCCTCTCGAAGATGCTGGGCCGCGGCGAGGGCGGCGCCTTCACGCGGCCGCTGAACGCCGCCGGCGTGTTCGCCGGCCTGCTGGTGATGTACGTGACCGGGCTGCTGGTGCCCGCGTGAATCCACTCTCCTACTCGAATCCGAAGCCGATGAAGCACGTGCTGGCCGCCGCCCTCCTCCTCCTCGCCGCCGGACCCGCCCTCGCGCAGGACGACCGGCCCGCGCCGATCGAGGACAACAGCTTCCTGATCGAGGAGGCGTACAACCAGGAGTCCGGCGTGGTGCAGCACATCAGCGCCTTCGCGCTCGGCGACGACGGGCGCTCCTGGGCGTACGGCTTCACGCAGGAGTGGCCGATCTTCGGCCGCCGCCACCAGGCGAGCTTCACCCTGCCGCTGCAGAACGAGGGCGAGTCCTTCGGCCGGGGCGTGGGGATCGGCGACGTGGCGCTGCACTACCGCTACATGGCCGCCGGCGTGGACGGCGGGCCGCTCGCCGTGGCGCCGCGCCTGAGCGTGCTCCTCCCCACGGGCGACGCGGAGCGCGGCCTTGGCGCGGGGGGCGCGGCGGTGCAGGTGAACCTCCCGGTCAGCCTCACCCTATCGCGCGCCCTGGTCGCCCACACCAACGCCGGCGCCACCTTCACCCCCGCCGCGCGCGACGTGGACGGGAACGAGGCGCGCACCACCGGCTTCAACCTGGGGCAGAGCCTGGTGTGGCTCGTGCACCCCAAGGCGAACCTGATGCTGGAGGCGGCCTGGACGCGCGACCAGGATGTCGCCGGCCCCGGCGAGCGGACCGACAGCCGCACCTTCTTCCTTTCGCCCGGGGTGCGCTTCGCGATCGACTTCCCGTCGGGGCTGCAGGTGGTGCCCGGAATCGCCGTTCCCATCGGCATCGGCCCCAGCAGCGGCGAGCGCGGGCTGTTCCTCTACCTCAGCCTGGAGCACCCGTACTCCGCCGCGGGGCGTTGAGGGCCCTCGACGGCCTCGATCCGCCTCCCGACATCGTCCTGGTCCAGCCTGACCTGGGATCTCACAGAGGACACGGAGGACACAGAGGAGTTCCTCCGTGTCCTCTGTGTCCTCTGTGAGAAACCCTGGATACTTGCCGATCGGGTATCAGGTATCCCGGTGGGCTTCTTCAGGCGAAGCAAAGGTCCAGGGAGCGCCTTCGACGCCGCGGGCCGCGTCGCGCACCCAGGCGAGGTACGCCTGCCGGGCGAAGACGTAGCGGGGCACCCACAGCACCGCGAGCACCGCGGCGGCGGTGAGGGCGAAGGTGAGCCCGGTGCCCCACCCCAGGATGTACATGAGAACCGCCGGCCAGGCGTAGGTCCGCACCTCGTCGAAGCGAATCTCCAGGCGGATCCTTCCCTCGGCGGGCACCAGGGTGACGGTGCCGCCCGCGACCAGCGCCGCCGAGTGCCGGGTGAGCGACGGGGGGAAGGACCAGGGCTTGGGGCCGTCGAACTCGATCGTCGTGGCCGTGGGCTGCCGGGTGCGGCACCCGCGGGCGCTCAGCGCGTCGACGATGGCGCGGGAGACGTCCTTGACGCGCCCGGTGAGCGGCGGGTCGAAATCGAGGTCGCGGTTGAGGCGGACGAGGCTGAAGCCGGGTCGATGCGCCTGCTTTTCGAGCGCGGTGGCGGCCCGGCGCTCGGCCTCGCGCCGCTCTGCACGGGTGGTCCGCTGGCCGCGCCGGCTACCCATGCGCGCGGACCTCGGGGAGGTTCGTCCGCCCGGAGCCCACTCTCGGCGACGCGGCGAGCGCGCCATCCGCGATCCAGGCGTGGTAGGCCGCCCGCGCGGCGCCGCAGTGGAACCACGTGAGCAGGGCCACGCCGACCATCATCAGCAGCCGCATGGCCGTGGAGATATCCGCCAGCGCCGCGATGAGGGTGACGAGCGCGGGGAAGAGGTAGGTGACGGAGATCGAGTAGCGCAGCTCCACCCGGACGCGGGGGACCGGACCGGCCGCTTCGACCGTGACGCTGCCCCCCTCCACCGTCCGCAGCGCGCGGTGCCGGCCGCTCCCCTTCCCCGCGGCCGGCGTGTCGAACTCCACGGTTCCGCCGGCGCAGTGCACGATGACGTTCCCCCGGTGCGCCAGCTCGGCGGCGATCGCGCGCATCACGTCGTCGGCCGACGTGGCCGGCGGCGCGGTCAGGTCGATCCGCCGGACGCTGCGGAGCGGGGTCACGGCCGACATCGCGCCCTCTCGGCGGCTGCGGTGGACGCGGGGGACGACCGGCTCAGTTGTCATCGCCGTCGGGAAGCAGCATCGACAGCACCCACGAGACGACGCTGATCACCACGGAGCCGATCAGCGCGGGGACGAAGCCGTCGACCCGGAAGTCGTAGCCGAACTGGCGGGTGATGTAGCCGGTGAGCAGCAGCATCAGCGCGTTGATCACGAAGATCACCAGCCCCAGCGTGAGCACCACCAGCCCGCACGCCAGGCTCTTCACCAGCGGGCGGACCAGGGCGTTCACCAGCCCCATCACCAGCGCCACCACCAGCAGCGTGACGATGCCGCCGCTGTAGTGGATCCCGGGGACGAAGCGCGCCGCGGCCCACACGGCGGCGGCGGTGACCAGCCAGCGGAGGATCAGTTTCACGTTCGGATGCGCGGGCTCGGGGATGGTGCGGTGCGTCGTGTCTGACGAAGACGTACGAAACTCCCCCGCCGCAAGTTGCACAAGAGGCATCCGTGCAACGGCAGCCGAACCACGAGCTCACGCAGAGCAGCGGAGGAGCAGAGGAACCGCACGAAGTTCTCTGCTCCTCTGCTCCTCTGCTGCTCTGCGTGATCCAATACGGCTGAGCCGGTGCGGGAGCCCCAACGGCGGGTTTCACGCAGAGTCAGCGGAGTCAGCAGAGGAACTGCGGTTGTTTCTGCTCACTCTGCTGAGTCCGCGTGAGCCATGCAGTTCGCGATCCTTCCATTGCCCTCTACCCCGAAGAGCAGCACGGAAATCTGGCCTCGCCGCCGGGGGCGGAATAGGTTGGAGGCGAGCCGATCATGCGCCTCCACCCATCCCTCCGTCTACCATGAGCGATCGTCCCCTCTGCTTCGTGCTGATGCCGTTCGGCACCAAGAAGGACCCAGCGGGCGGCCCCGACATCGACTTCAACCGCATCTACAAGTCGGCGATTCAGCCCGCGATCGAAGATGCCGGGCTGGAGCCGATCCGCGCCGACGAGGAGCGGGCTGGCGGCATCATCCACAAGGCGATGTTCGAGCGGCTGCTGCTGTGCGACTACGCGGTGGCCGACCTGACCACCGCCAACGCAAACGTCTTCTACGAGCTGGGGGTGCGGCACGCCGCGCGACCGGCAACCACGCTCGCGATCTTTTCCAACCGGCATGAGCCACCCTTCGATGTAAAGCTATTACGCGCGCTACCCTATGCACTGGGCGACCACAACGCGTTCGACACGGACCAGGTAGGCGCGCTCAGGACCTCCCTCGCCAAGCGGCTCGCTGAACTCCGTGAGATCGCACTGAAGGACGCGATCGCGGACAGCCCCATCTTCCAGCTGCTCAAGGACGAATACTCCCCGCCCGACATTGCCCGCCTGAAGACCGACGTGTTTCGCGACCGGGTAAGGCTGGCCGAGGGGGTGAAGCGCGAGCTTGCGGCAGCGCGGCGCGGCGGCGAGGCCGACGTCGAGGCCGTCGAGCGGACGCTCGGCTCGCTGGACGGCGCCGAGGTCGGCGTGCTCATCGACCTCTTCCTCTCGTACCGAGCGGTGAGGGCATGGGGGAAGATGGTTGGACTCTATGAGCGACTCTCCGCCGCGATCCGGCGCGTGGTGATGGTGCGAGAGCAACTCGGGTTCGCGCTGAACCGATTGGGGCGCAGGGACGAGGCGATCGAGGTGCTGGAAGCGGTGATCACCGAGAAAGGGCCGAGCTCGGAGACGCTCGGGATCCTGGGGAGAGTCTACAAGGATCGATGGATGGAGGCCGCGCGGAGCGGGAACGAGCCTCTCGCTACCGGATTTCTAGACCGGGCCATCGACACGTACCTGCGTGGATTCGATGCGGATCTCCGTGACTCGTACCCCGGCGTGAACGCCCTTCTGCTGCTGAAGATCAAGGGCGATGAACGGTCGACGAAGCTCATCTCCCAGTACCTGCCCGTCGTGAAATTTGCGGTATCGCAGCGCTTGAGAACCGCGAAGGCCGACTATTGGGACCACGCCACGCTACTCGAGTTGGCCATTCTCGAGGGGGACGAAGCCGCGGCTCGGAAGCACCTGTCGGATGCACTTGCCGCGGTGCGAGAGCCATGGGAGCTGTTGACCACAGCGGCAAACCTGGAACTGCTCCAGGGCGAGTGGCGATACGGCCGGGTCGGCTTGACCGATGTCGGAGACCACACGGGCAGCACGAGAACCGACGAGGCCGTGCCAGGGGCCGAAACACCAGACCTGCTCGAGTTCGCGCGACGAGCCCTTGTGGCCCGTGCGGCGCCATGACAACGATGACGTGCTCATCTCGATTGTAGCTGCGGATCGATCCCTGGTCAGCCGTAATAGTGATTTCTCACGACAGCTCCCCATTTCCGAAACACGGCCGCCAATCCCTCCATTGATGCCTTGGTCAGTGGATCCGTCGGCATTGGATGGATGAACACATCGCTTACGCCCTCATCGAAGATCCCACCCTTGATTCCCTCTTCTCGGAACACGAGAAGCGGAAGCCGCAGTCCGAACAGAATACCAGCCTCAAGTTGGTTCCATGAGGTTGGGAACGGGGTGGGTTTCCGAGTCTTTCTCTCTGTACCCAGTCCACAGCCGCGCTTCCACGTTCCACCGGTTGCGTAAAACTGTTCAAAGCCAAGAATGATTCCTCCCGAACAACGCTTGGCGATGAGAAATACTTCTCGGAGCGGAAGCTCGGTGGGATAGTCGAACTGTCCAAGTGCCCGAGGTTCGAGCGCCTGCTGCTCAAGTTGATCGAAAATGAGCTTCCGTGAGGCGGATTGTTGCGGATTCAAAGCGGTGGGTGAGGATACAAAAACGGGGATTCTCATGATATTGGAACGCGGGGGCGGGGGAAGGCACCTCGTTCGCCCTAATTATACGATCCCCCAGTCGGAAATCCAGTTAGCGGCGCTGGGCACGCGTGGTTTCGCCCAAGAGACGAAAACGGCCCCGCACCTCGAGTCGAGGAGCGGGGCCGATCCCGTCTGCCGTACACCGAAGCCGAATCAGCCGACCAGCTCGGTGCCGGCGAAGAAGAAGGCGATCTCGATCGCGGCGTTCTCTGCGCTGTCGGAGCCGTGGACGGCGTTGCGGCCCTTGTTCTCCGCGTAGAGCTTGCGGATGGTGCCCTCGGCGGCCTCGGCGGGGTCGGTGGCGCCGATGGTGTCGCGCCACTTCTGCACGGCGCCCACGGCCTCCAGCGCCATCACGATCGACGGGCCGCTGCTCATGAACTCCACCAGCTCGCCGTAGAATCCGCGCTCGGCGTGCACCGCGTAGAAGTTCCGCGCCTGCGGCAGGCTGATCTGCGTCAGCTTCATTCCCAGGATCGCGAAGCCGGCGTCCTGCAGGTGGGCGATGATCTTCCCCGCGTGGCCGTTCTGCACGGCGTCGGGCTTGATGATGGCGAAGGTACGGGTAGCGCTCATGGGTTTGCTCTATCCTTCAGTTCGGGTGAATGGGTCGGGTTTGCAACAAGTCCTGAGCCCTCAAGTCCTAGTGCTGAGTTCCAAAGCAGTTCACTCAGGACTCCAGGACTCAGGACGTTTGTTCTACGGTATCGCGAACAGCTTCCGCAGGATGTCGCCGCGCGTCAGGAAGCCGGTGAGCTTCCCCTCGGAGACGACGGGGAGGCGCTCGACGTCCTTGGCGACCATGATCGACATCACCTCGGTGAGCGCCTGGTCTTCGCTCACGCAGATGACCGAGCGGCTCATCACCTCGCGCACCGGCGTGTCCTTGAGCGACATCGGGCTCTCGCCCGTGGTCTTCTGCACCACGGGGAGGAAGAAGCGCAGCAGGTCGCGGTCGGTGACCATCCCCAGCACGCCGCGGTCCTCGCTCACCACCGGCACGGCGCGGAAGCCGTGGTCGGCGATCAGCTCCAGCACGTCGCGCACGGTGGCGTCGGGGCCCACGCGGTACACGCGCGGCGCCATCACGTCGCGCACCGTGAGCCGCGGCTGGATGCTGATCTCCGCGACCTCGGGGATGCGCAGGATGTCGGCGGGGGTGGCGGCGCCGATCATCGCGTCCACCACGTGGTCGTTGCGCAGCACCCGCGCGAGCGCCGCCACCGTCTGCAGGTAGAGCCCCGTCGCGGACGGCGGCGCCAGGACCAGGACGACGATCTGCGCCCCGCCCCCGTCTCCGCCCGTGCCGTCGCCGAGTGGAACGGACGCGACGCCCAGCGCCACCACGAGCCGCTCCACCGCCTCGGTGCGCACGTGCGGCAGCAGCACCCGGGCGCCCACGTGCACCATGTCGCGGATGCGGCTTTCCACGAACAGCCGCGCCAGCCGCTCGCGGTCGGCCACGGCGCCCGTGTCCATCAGGCGCTGCGCCAGCGCCGACACCGCGGCCTGCACGGTGTCGGCGGGGAGCGGGGCCACCACGTGCTCGGCGCGGAGGATCTCCGTCAGCCTCACCGGGCCCCGCGCCGGGGTGGCGCCTTCGTTCAAAGCGCGTCCTGGATCAGCCCGACCACGTCGAGCGGGCGGCGCGCCACGCCGATGCCGTTGTCGCGGAACGCCTGCATCTTCTCGTCGGCCGTGCCGGCCGAGCCCGAGATGATGGCGCCCGCGTGGCCCATCCGCCGCCCCGGGGGCGCCGTCTGGCCGGCGATGAAGCCCACCACGGGCTTCTTCATGTTCTCCTTGATGTAGCGCGCGGCGTCCTGCTCGTCGGTGCCGCCGATCTCGCCCAGCATCACGATCGCCTCGGTGTCCGGGTCCGCTTCGAAGGCAGCCAGGCAGTCGATGAACGAGGTCCCGTTGATCGGGTCGCCGCCGATCCCCACGCAGGTGGTGGTGCCGATCCCGGCCACCTTCAGCTTGTAGACCACCTCGTAGGTCAGCGTCCCGCTCTTGGACACCAGCCCCACGTTCCCCGGCTGCGTGATGTGGCCGGGGATGATCCCCACCTTGCTCTTCCCCGGGCTCAGCAGCCCCGGGCAGTTGGGGCCCAGCAGGCGCGCGCCCTTCTCCAGCACGTACGGCCGCACCCGCGTCATGTCCAGCACCGGCACGCCCTCGGTGATGCACACGATGAACGCCACCCCCGCGTCGGCCGCCTCGAGGATCGCGTCGGCCGCGCCGGCGGGGGGCACGTAGATCACGCTCGCGTTGGCGCCGGTCTCCTTGACCGCCTCTTCCACCGTGTTGAAGACGGGGACGGAGCCCTCGAAGGTCTGCCCGCCCTTCCCCGGGGTCACGCCGGCGACGACCTGCGTGCCGTACTCCATCATCTGCTTCGCGTGGAAGCTGCCGTCGCGCCCGGTGATCCCCTGCACGATCAGGCGGGTGCTGTTGTCGATGAAGATGCTCACGAATTCACCGCTCCCTTCGCCAGCTCGACGGCCTTCTGCACGGCCTCGTCCATGTCGGTGAGCGCCGTGAAGCCGGCGTCGGCCAGGATCTTCACCGCGATCTCCTCGTTGGTGCCGGTGAGGCGGATCACGATCGGCACCTCGATCCTGCTCTCCTTCATGGCCGTCACGATACCGTTGGCCACGTCGTCGGTGCGCGTGATCCCGCCGAAGATGTTGAACAGGATCACCTTCACCTGCGGGTCGCTGGTGATGATGCGCAGCGCGTTCACCACCTTCTCGGGGTTCGACGAGCCGCCGATGTCCAGGAAGTTGGCCGGCTCGCCGCCGTAGTACTTCACCAGGTCCATGGTGGCCATCGCCAGCCCCGCCCCGTTCACCACGCAGCCCACGTCGCCGTCGAGCTTGATGAAGGTGAGGTTGGCCTCGCGCGCCTGCACCTCGGCCGGCGCCTCCGACGTGTCGTCGCGCAGCGCCTCGATGGCGGGGCGGCGGAAGAGCTCGTTGTCGTCGATGTTGAACTTGGCGTCGATCGCCTTGACCTCGCCCGCGGGGGTGGTGATCAGCGGGTTGATCTCGGCGAGCGAGGCGCCGGCTTCCACGAACGCCTTGTAGAGCCGCAGCAGGATCTGCGCGGCCGCCTTCTGCTGCTTGCCGTCGGTGTAGAGCTTGGTGGCCAGCAGGTAGGCCTGGTGGGGGAGGAACCCGTAGACCGGGTCCACCCGCATCTTGATGATCTTGTCGGGGTCGGTGACGGCCACCTCCTCGATGTCCACGCCGCCGGCCGCGCTCACCATCCACACCGGCGCATGGCTCGCGCGGTCCATGATGATGCCCACGTACGCCTCGCTGGCGATGTCCTCGGCGGGGGCGATGAGCACCTTGTGCACGGTGAGCCCCTTGATCTGCATCCCCAGGATCTGCCCCGCCTTCTCGCGGGCCTCCTGCGGGCTCTTGGCCAGCTTGACGCCGCCGGCCTTGCCGCGGCCGCCGGTGTGCACCTGCGCCTTGATCACGACGGCGCCGCCCAGCCGCAGGGCGATGGCCTCGGCTTCTTCGGGCGTGGTTGCCACCTCGCCCATGGGGACCGGGATCCCCTGGGCGACGAGCAGCTCTTTCGCCTGGTATTCGTGGATGTTCACGCGATTCTTGTCCGCGGTGAAAGTGAGATCAAAAAGTGCCCAGTGCCCAGGTTCAAGTGCCCGGTCTGAACGGACGCCACGGTCCGTCGTTCCTGGGCACCGGGCACCAGGCACTGGGGACTATTTCCGTACCCGCCCGCCCCGCCACCGCCTCGCGCCCCTGGTCGAGGCGCGCGATGATGGCCCGGCGTCCGCCGCCCCGCACGAACGCGGCGGCGGCCTCCACCTTGGGCGCCATGCTCCCGGCGCCCAGTCCTCCGCTCTCCAGCAGCGCCTCGGCCTCGTCCACCGTCACCCGGCGGAGGGGGCGCTGCGTCTCCTTCCCGAAATCGACGTAGACGGCGTCCACGTCGGTGAGGATCACCAGCACCTCGGCGCCGATGTCGCGGCCCAGGATGGCGGCCGCGCGGTCCTTGTCGATCACCGCGTCGATCCCCTCGAGCCCGCCGCCCCAGCGCGGGTCGGGGTACACGGGGCAGCCGCCGCCGCCGGCCGCGATCACCAGGTGCCCCTCGGCGACCAGCGAGCGGATCATCGGCGTCTCGACGATCTCCACCGGCCGCGGGCTGGAGACCACGCGCCGCCAGCCGCCGTTCACCTCGGCCACGTCGCCGCCGAGCTCCGCGGCCTGCGCGCGCGCCGTCGCCTCGTCCAGCGTGCGGCCGATCGGCTTGGTGGGGCGCTCCAGCTCGGGGTCGGCGGGGTCCACGCGCACCTGCGTGACCAGCGTGACCACCTGCCGCTTCACCCCCGCGCGGTAGAGCGCGTTCTGCAGCGACTGCTGGATCATGTAGCCGATCCACCCTTCCGTCGCCGCGACCAGGACGCCCAGCGGGAGCGGGGGGACGAGGTGCCGCGACTGCTCGTTGCGGATCAGCTCGTTGCCCACCTGCGGCCCGTTGCCGTGCACGATCGCGATGCGCCACCCCTCGCGCGCCAGCTCGACCACCGCGCCCAGGCTTTCGCGCGTGTGCTGGAACTGCTGGGTGATGGTCCCTTCCTCGCCCGGCTGCGCCAGCGCGTTGCCGCCCAGCGCGATGACGATGGTTCGCTCGTCCGCCACGGACCCCCGTAAAAAGCGCAACATGATACGCCTGCCCCCACGCCGGGGGCAAGCTGCGGCTCGGCAAACGCTTGGGCTTTCCCGGTGTGCAACAACCGCGCGCGGCGGCACGGCTGGGGCGACGGGGGAGATGTCGAAGGAGATGCCGGGGAAGACGTCGGCGGTGGACTTTCGGACGATCTGACCTGGGCGACGGCCAAGAGCGCGGCAGCCGAGGCCGCTGACCGGCGGCTGAAGCCGCAGCAACAACTACGAAAAGCCTCGCAAACTGCGCGAGGCTTCGTCGTCGAGCGGCCGAGACGCCGGGGACTTCGAGAAGTTGGGCTACTTGGAGGCGAGCTGGTAGACGCCGTCCCAGTCGAGGGGGGGCGGGAGGATGGCGTGCTTGCGGCAGCGCTCCAGGTACACGGCGGTGGGGCCGTCGCCGGGGAAGCGCGCGGCGAGGGCCTCGAACGCCTCCAGCGCCGCGCCGAAGCGGCGCTCGCGGAAGAGCGCCAGCGCCTCGGCGAAGCCGGCCATCAGCGCGGCGGCGGCCTCGTCCACGCCGGTCTCGCGAGTGGCGATCAGCTCGTACACGCCGCACGCCTCGCCGCGGCCCACCACGCGCACCCGGTCGATCTCCCGGCCGACGAAGTGGTCGCTCACCTCGCGCCAGGTGTTCTCGGAGACCAGGACCTGGGTGCCGTATTCCTTGTTCACCCCCTCCAGGCGCGAGGCCAGGTTCACCTGGTCGCCCATGCAGGTGTAGTCCATCATGCGGAAGGAGCCCAGGTTGCCTACCAGCACGCGGCCGGTGTTGATGCCGGTGCGCGCGTGCAGCGCCGGCATCCCGCGCTGCGTCCACCCCTCGCGCAGGCGGCGCAGCTCGTCGCGCATCCCCAGCGCGGCGCGGCAGGCGCGCACGGCGTGGTCGTCCAGCGGGATGGGGACGCCGAACTCGGCCATCAGCGCGTCGCCCAGGTACTTGTCGATGACACCGCCGTGCTGCACCACCACGTCGGTCATCGCCGTCAGGTACTCGTTGAGCAGCGCCACGAGCGCGGTGGGCGCGAGCCCCTCGGCCACCCGGCTGAAGTTCTGCACGTCGCTGAACATCACCGTGGCCACGCGCTCCTCGCCGCCCAGCGCCAGCAGCTCGGGGCGGTGGATCAGCTCGCGCACCACGGCGGAGGGGACGTACTGCTGGAACATGCGCCGGATGCGCGCCTTCTCGCGCGCCTCGTCGGTCACCAGCACCGCCGACGACCCCGCCCAGGCGAGGCCCACCGAGAGCACGGGCGCCACCGCCCACAGCCAGAGCCCCTCGCGCGTGAAGAGGAGCCCCGCCGCCGCCACGGCCAGCACGGCGAGCACCGCGGCCACCATCGACCCGCGCAGGCCGCGCAGCCGGGCGAGCGCCACCACCACGACCAGCGCGAGCGCCGCCACCCACGCGTACTGGGCGATGCCGGACACCGGGCGCAGGTGGCGCCGGGCGAGGAGCGCGGCCGCGGCGTGCGCGTGGATCTCGACGCCCGGGACGAGCACCGCCCCCTCCGTCTCCCCCGCGTCGCGGAAGGGGGTCGGATGGAGGTCCTGGTGCTCGGGGACGGTGGTGCCCACGAAGACGATGCGGTCGCGGAAGACGCCGCTGGCCGCCAGGTCGTCGAACGAGTCCAGGTCCCACTCGCCGATGTCCGTCCCGGCGTCGTCCACCACCGTCACGTAGCTGTGCGTGGCGACCGAGCCGGTGGGGCCCGCGAAGTCCACCAGCATCCCCCCCGACGGACCGCGGGGGATGAAGCGGTTCCCCAGCCGCCATCCGTCCGCCGTCTCCCGCAGCGCGCTCGCGGGGAGGCGCAGGTGGCGCAGCACCGCCTCCACGCCGAGCTGCGCCCGGTCGCCCTGCGGGTAGTGGTGCAGCACGGGGTACTCGCGCACCACGCCGTCCACCGCGTCGGGGCGTTCGTCCACGATCCCGATCGGCGCGCCGCGGAGCCGGGGAGTCGGCTCCTCGAGGCGGAAGCCGCGCGCGCCGCGGCGGAAGACCACGTCCGTCTTGGCGCCGAGCACCGCGATCCCCGTCTCGTCGATCGCCGCGCGGAAGGCGCTGTCCTCGGCGCTCGCGTCGGCGAAGGTGAGGTCGAAGGCGACGACGCGGGCACCGGCGCGGTGCAGGTTGCGCAGCAGGCGCGCGTGCCACGCCCGCCCCCAGGGATAGCGCCCGAGCGACGCCTCGGAGTCCAGGTCGATCGCCACCACGGCCACGCCCACCGGCCGCGGCTGGACGCCGCGCAGCGTGAACCAGCCGTCGTACACGCGGCGCTCCAGCGCGCGCCCCACCCGCGCCTCCGCGAACGCCAGCGCCAGCAGCGGAGCCAGCAGCGCCACGGCGGCGAGCAGGCCGCTCCGCCGCTGCAGCGCCGGGATCCGCGCGGGCAGAAGCCGCACTAGAAGGCGCGGCTCAGCCGCACCCGGGCCACCAGCTCGCGGGTGTCCAGAGAGGACGTCCGGCCGTCGGCGTACGAGATCACGCCGGCGCTGAAGGTGACGCCCACGTCGTCCCTCCAGTTGAAC
>DASQLJ010000685.1:0-16651 GCA_035630095.1 Longimicrobium sp. | reverse complement strand
GGCTGGCCTTCACCAACATCGTGGCCGGGCTGGAAGACCTGAAGGAGGCGGGGCAGACCGACCTGCTGGAGGAGGTGTCGATGCGCATGCGCGAGAACCTCAGCCACAGCGCGGTGGACGGCGGCGACGGGATGGCCCCGTGCCTGTCGTCGCAGATGCTGGGCGAGGAGAACCTGGCCTGCCTTCCCACCGCGCTCGGCTACCGCGTGGTCACCGCGCCGCGCCTGGGGATCGCGCGCATGAGCGACGCCGAAGCCGAGCCGCTGATGGCGCTCGCCGGCGTCTGAGTCGAGCGGATTCGCCGGAACGCGCTCGCGCGCTTCCGCACCCGTCGCGGTCGACGCTGGACGCGATGCGGGGCGCGGACGCCGACGCGGCACGAGAGATCACGAGGCTGTAAAAAACCACCCAACGGGGGAAGCATGACATACGGGGAGACGCGCGGCGCGGGCGGCCCGAAGCGGATCGCGGTGATCGGCGGCGGGCCGGCGGGGCTGGTGACGCTGAAGGAGCTGAAGGAGAAGGGGCACGAGGTCACCGGCTTCGAGCGGCGCGCGTCGCTCGGCGGCGTCTACAACGACACCTACGCCGACCTGTACCTCACCTCCAGCAGCCTGATGACCAGCTTCGGCTCGTACGTGCGCGGGCAGGACCTGGACAGGCCGGTGCTGTGGGAGTGCGGCGAATACCTGGCGTACCTGGCCGAGTACGCCCGCAAGTTCGACCTGGAGCGCCACTTCCGCTGCTCCACCACGGTGGAGGCGGTGCGGCGCGCCCCCGGCGGCGGGTGGCGGGTGCGGGTGGCGCCCGTGGACGGCGCCCGCGAGGCCGAAGATCTCCAGTTCGACCACGTGGTGATCTGCGGCGGCAACAACCAGCGGCCGAAGTTCCCCGAGTGGGCCGACCCGGCCGCCTTCGACGGCCGCCTCTGCCACTCGAACGAGATCCGCGACCAGGACGACTTCGCGGGGAAGCGGGTGCTGGTGGTGGGGATGGGCGAGAGCGGCTCGGACGTGGCGCTGATGGCGGCGCGCGGCGGCGCGGCGTGCGCGATCTCGGTGCGCAACGGGCCGGGATACGTGATCCCGCGCTACTACCGCGGCCTCCCCTCCGACCTGGACACCAACCGCTGCTACCACGCGCTCCCGCGCACGCTGGTGGGGCACCCGATCGTGCGGCTGAAGGTGAAGATCGAGGACGCCCTCTCCACCGGGCCCGAGGACACCGCGGTGCTGCGGAAGGCGTCCGAGATCAACCGGGCGATGAAGGTGGCGCCGCACAACCGCTTCGCCACCAAGAGCACCGCCTTCGTCGAGGCGATCGTGCACCACGGCGCCGAGTACCACCCGGGCGTGGCCGAGCTGCGCCGCGACCGCGTGGTGTTCAGCGACGGCGCCGAGTTCCCGTGCGACATGATCGTCTGCTGCACCGGCTTCGCGTCGTCCTTCCCCTACCTGGAGGAGTACGAGCCGGAGCTGGCGGCGGCGCCGCGCAACCCGCGCGCGCTCTACAAGCGCATGCTCCTCCCCGGGATGGGGACGGACATCGCCTGGGTGGGCTACGCGCGCCCGGCCGTGGGGAGCGTGCCGCCGGGGGCCGAGATGCAGGCGCGCTACCTTGCGCTGCTGATCAGCGGCGAGCGCCGCCTCCCCTCCGAGGCCGACATGCGCCGCGACGCCGCCATGCACGCCGAGATCGACCTGACGCAGTTCGTGCACGACGGCCAGCGCATGCTCACGCTCACCGACTTCTACCGCTTCAACGAGTCGCTGGCGCTGGCGATCGGCTGCCGCCCGTCGCTGCCGAAGCTCTTCCTGCGCGAGCCGCGCACGGCGATGAACGTGCTGCTGGGGCCGCTCTCGGGCGTGCAGTACCGGCTCACCGGCCCGGGCGCCGACCCGGTGACCGCGCGCGCGGCGCTGCGGCGGATGCCCACCATGCCGTGGCCGGTGCTCGCCTACGAGATGGTCCTGCTCTTCGGCTGCTGGGTCGGCGGGTTGATGCGCGAGCCGTGGCGCTCGAAGGCGCCGGACGAGGCGCCCTCGCCGCACCCGTCGCCGATCCGCGCCGAGCGGCCGGAGCCGGTTCTCCAGTAGCGCCGCCGTCGCGACGGCATCCGCTTCCCGCTCGACGGAGGGCACCGCGGCAGGCGCGGATCCGTCCTCGGCCCGCGACACGTCCGCTTCGCCGCATCCAGCCGTCATCCGGCCCGATCCGTAGACATCGGGACGCTGCACCACCCGACACACCGCTGAGCCCCCGGCTGCACAGCCGAGGGCTCAGCCGATCGTCCGCTCCACTCCTGCTCCTGCAGCTCGCGTTAAATGACATCGATCCATCCGTTCGCCGAACCGCACCACATCCCGCGGAACGCCGGCGCCGAGCCCGATCCGTCGACCCTGCCCGTGGCAGGAGCGACGGATGCGGAGCTTCGCCGCGCGGCGTCGCTGGATGAGCACGCCCGGTACTGGATGGAGACGCTGGCCGGCGCCCCCGAGCTGCTGCAGCTCCCCACCGACCACGCGCGCCCGGCGCGGCAGGACTCGGCCGCCGCCGCGGTCGGCCTCGCGCTGGACGCGGCGCTCACGGCCGGGCTGAAGGCGCTCGCCGATCGGCACGGGACGACGCCGCGGGCGACGCTGCTGGCCGGGTGGGCGGCGGTCCTCGCCCGTCTCTCCGGGCAGGACGACGTGGTGGTCGGCGCCACGGCGGGGATCGGCGCGTCCGCCGGCATCCTCCCCGTGCGCGTGGACCTTTCCGGCGCGCCGACGGTGGCGGAGGTGCTGGGGCGGGTGACGGCGCGGGCGGACGATGCGGAGCGTCACGCGACCCTCTCCTTCGCGCGGGTGGCGGCGCTGCTCCAGCCCGCCCGCAGCGCGGCGCACGCGCCGCTCGCGCAGGCGACGTTCGCGTGGGACGCGTCCGCGGACGGCCTGGCGCTGCCGGGCTCGGCGGACGGCACGCGGGACGCGGCGACGGTGGACCTCGCGCTGCGGCTGCGCGAGGACGACGGGCGGATCGCGGGGACGCTGACGTACGCGACCTCGCTCTTCACCGCCGCGACGGCGGAGCGGTACGCCGGCTACCTGCGGCGCGTGCTGGAGGCGATGGCGGCGGACGCGGCGCAGCGGGTGGACGGGATCGAGATCCTCCCGCCGGCGGAGCGCGCGCGGATCGTGGACGAGTGGAACGCGACGGACACCGAGTTCCCCGCCGGCCTCTGCATCCACCAGCTCTTCGAGGCCCACGCGGCGCGCGCGCCCGGGGCGCCGGCGGTGGCGTACGGGGACGTGTCGCTGACCTACGGCGAGGTGGACGAGCGCGCCAACCGGCTCGCCAGCCACCTGCGCCGCCACGGGGTGGGCCCCGAGGTGCGCGTGGGGATCTGCCTGGAGCGGGCGCCGGAGCTGGTGGTCGCCATCCTCGCCGTGCTGAAGGCGGGCGGCGCGTACGTGCCGCTGGATCCCGCGTACCCGGCCGCGCGGCTCGCCTTCATGCTCGCGGATTCGGCGGTCGCCGTGCTGCTGACGCAGGAGTCGCTGCGCGGCCTCCTCCCGTCCGTCGCGGCGGTGCCGGTGGTGAGCGTGGACGGCGCGCGGGCCGAGATCGCCGCCGAGCGCGCGGAGCCGGCCGCGAGCGCGGTGGAGCCGCGCAACCTGGCGTACGTGATCTACACCTCGGGCTCCACCGGCACGCCGAAGGGGATCGCGCTGGCGCACCGCGGCGTGCTCAACAACCTGGTGGACCTGAACCGCGGCTGGCGCGTGGGGGCGGACGACCGCGTCCTCCTCCTGTCGTCGCTCAGCTTCGACATGAGCGTCTACGAGACGCTGGGGATCCTGGCCGCCGGCGGCGCCGTGGTGATCCCCGGCGAGACCGAGCTGCGCGACCCCGCGCGCTGGGCGGCGCTGATGCGGCGCCACGCGGTGACGGTGTGGAACTCGGCCCCGGCGCTGCTGGGGATGCTGGTGGACCACCTGGAGGGGTGCCCGGGCGACGCGCCGCCCGCGCTGCGGCTGGCGTTCCTGGGCGGCGACTGGGTCCCCGTGTCGCTCCCCGAGCGGCTGCGCGCGCGGGTGCCGGCGATGGACGTGGTGGTGATGGGCGGCGCGACCGAGGCCTCGATCCACTCCATCATCTTCCCGGTGCGGGAGACGGATCCGCGCTGGACCAGCATCCCCTACGGCGTGCCGATGGCCAACCAGCGCGCCTACGTGCTGGACGCGCGGCTGCGCCCGGTGCCCGTCGGCGTCGCCGGCGAGCTGTACCTGGCCGGCGTCGGCCTGGCGCGCGGCTACACCGGGCGCCCGGGGCTGACGGCGGAGCGCTTCCTCCCCGACGCGGAGGGCCGCGGCGGCGAGCGGATGTACCGCACCGGCGACCGCGCGCGGTGGGTGGCGGACGGCAACATCGAGCTGCTGGGCCGCCTGGACGTGCAGGTGAAGATCCGCGGCCTGCGCATCGAGCTGGGCGAGATCGAGGCGGTGCTGCGGCAGCACCCGGGCGTGGAGCGCTGCGTGGCGATGGCCCGCGAGGACCGCGCGGGCGAGAAGCGGCTGGTGGCGTACGTGGTCGGCCAGCCGGACGTCGACGCCGTCCGTGACCACCTGCGCCGCAATCTCCCGGAGTACATGGTCCCCGGCGCGATCGTGGTGCTGGACGCGCTCCCGCTCTCGCCCAACGGCAAGGTGGACCGCAAGGCGCTCCCCGTGCCCGACACGTCGTCGGCCGACGCGCCCTACGTCGCCCCGTCGACGCCGACCGAGGCGGTGCTGGCGGGGATCTGGGCGGAGGTGCTGGGGGTGGAGCGCGTGGGTGCGGGGGACGGGTTCTTCGACCTGGGCGGCCACTCGCTGCTGGCCGTGCAGGTCCTCTCGCGCGTGCGGCAGGCGCTGGGCGTGGACGTGGTGCTGGGCGACCTCTTCCGCCAGCCGGTGCTGGCGGACTTCGCCGCGTGGCTGGACGGGGCGGCCCGGGCGGCGCTCCCCGCGATCGAGCCGGCGCCGCGCGACGGGCGGCTGGCGCCGTCGTTCGCGCAGCAGCGGCTCTGGTTCCTGGAGCAGGTGGAGAGCCCGGGCAGCGCCTACCACATGGCCGAGGCGCTGCGCCTGCGCGGCCCGCTGGACCGTGCCGCGCTGGCCCGCGCGCTGGACCGCGTCGTCGCGCGCCACGAGGCGCTGCGCACCGTCTTCCCCATGGTGGACGGCGGCCCCGTGCAGCACGTCGTCCCGGCGGAGGCGAGCGGCTTCCACGTGGCCGAGCTCGACCTGGGCGCGCACGCGGACGCCGAGGCGGAGCTGCGCCGGTTGGCCGCGGAGGACGCCGACGCCCCGTTCGACCTGGAACGGGGCCCGCTCTTCCGCGCGCGGCTCGTCCGGCTCGCGGCAAACGAGCACGTGCTCGTCCTCGCCATGCACCACACCGTCAGCGACGGGTGGAGCATGGGCGTGCTCACCCGCGAGCTGGGCGCGCTCTACGCCGCCTTCCGCCGCGGCGACGGCGATCCGCTCGCACCGCTCCCGGTGCAGTACGCCGACTACGCCGCGTGGCAGCGGCGCTGGGTGGAGGGCGACGTCCTGCGGCGGCAGGCGGACTACTGGACGCGCGCGCTCGGCGGCGCGCCCGAGCTGCTGGAGCTGCCGGTCGACCGCCCGCGCCCGGCGCGCCGCGACCCCGCGGGCGCCACGCTGGCGCTGGAGCTGGACGAGGCGCTCACCGCGCGGCTCGAGGCGCTGAGCCGGCGCACCGGGACCACGCTGTTCATGACGCTGCTCGCCGGCTGGGCCGTGGTGCTGGCCCGCCTCTCGGGGCAGGACGACGTGGTGGTGGGCACCCCCACCGCCGGGCGCGGGCGAACGGAGCTGGAGGGGCTGATCGGCTTCTTCGTCAACACGCTGGCGCTGCGCGTCGACGTCCGCGGCTCGGCGAGCGTGGCCGACGTGCTGGGGCGGGTGAAGGCGCGGGCGCTGGAGGCGCAGGCGAACCAGGACATCCCCTTCGAGCAGGTGGTGGAGCGGCTCCAGCCGGCGCGGAGCCTGGCGTACCAGCCCCTCTTCCAGGTGCTGTTCGCCTGGCAGAACGCGCTCGGCGGCGGGCTGGAGCTGCCGGGGGTGGAGGTGAGCCCCGTGGCCGCGCCCGAGCGGCGGACGGCGATGTTCGACCTGTCGCTGGAGATGCGCCCCGTGGGCGGCCGCATCGCCGGCGAGCTGGAGTACGCCACCGCGCTCTTCGATCGGGCGACGGTGGAGCGGGTCGCCGGCTGCCTGCGCCGCGTGCTGGACGCCATGGCCGCCGACGAGCACCGGCGCGTGGACGGAATCGCCCTGCTGTCGCCGGCGGAGCGGGCGCGGATCGTGGGCGAGTGGAACCGCACCGAGGCGGCGGCGCCCGTCGACCTCCACCTCCACGCGCGCTTCGAGGCCCACGCGGCCCGCGACCCCCGCGCCGTGGCCGTCGTCTCCGGCGACGTGTCGCTGAGCTACGGCGAGCTGGACGAGCGGGCGAACCGGCTGGCGCACCACCTCCAGCGGCTGGGGGTCGGCCCCGAGGCGCGCGTGGGCGTCTGCCTGCCGTGGCACCCCGACCTGCTGGTGGCGCTGCTGGCAACGCTCAAGGCGGGCGGCGTGTACGTGCCGCTCGACCCCGCGCTCCCCGCCGAGCGCCTGGCGTACATGGCGGACGATGCCGGCGTGGCCGTGCTGGTGACGCGCGGCGCGTTCGCCTCCCCCATCGCCGGCGCGACGGTGCGCCTGGACGCGGATGCCGAGCGGATCGCCGCCGAGCCGGGCGACGCACCCGTCTCCGGCGTCCATCCCGAGGGGCTGGCCTATCTCGTCTACACCTCCGGGTCGACCGGCCGGCCCAAGGGCGTGGCGGTGCCGCACGGCGCCGGGTCCGCGCACTTCACGGCGATGGGCGGCAGGCTGGGGATCAACCCGGCTGACCGCGTCCTGCAGTTCGCCTCGCCGGGGTTCGACGCGTCGCTGGAGCAGGTGTTCCTGACGCTGCTCGCCGGCGCCACGCTGGTGCTGCGCGGGCCCGAGCTGTGGGCCCCCGCCGGCTTCGGCGACCGCGTTCGCGCCCTGGGCGTCACCGTCGCCGACCTGCCGCCGGCGTACTGGCAGGAGATCGTGGCCGCCGCCCCCGCGGGCGCGCTCGCCGGGCTGCGGCTGGTGCTGGTGGGCGGCGACGCCGTCCCGGTCGGCTCGGCGCCGGGGGGCGGTTCCCCGCGTCTCCTCAACTGCTACGGGCCGACCGAGGCGGTGGTCAGCGCCACCGCGTACGAGGTCCCCGCCGGCTTCCCCGGCCGCTACGCTGGCGCGACGGTGCCGATCGGCCGCGCGCTCCCGGGGCACGCGGCGTACGTGGTGGACGCGCGCGGCGAGCCCGTGCCGCCGGGGGTGGAGGGCGAGCTGGTGCTGGGCGGGCTCCTGGCGCGCGGCTACCTGGGGCGGCCCGGGCTCACGGCGGAGCGCTTCGTCCCCGACGCGTTCGGCGGCGTTGGCGGCCGGCTGTACCGCACGGGAGACCGCGCGCGGTGGAGCGAGGACGGCGAGCTGGAGTTCCTCGGCCGCACCGACTTCCAGGTCAAGATCCGCGGCTTCCGCATCGAGCTGGGCGAGATCGAGGCGCGGCTGGCGGAGCACCCGGGCGTGCGCGGCGCGGTGGTGATCGCGCGCGAGGACGCGCCCGGCGACCGGCGGCTGGCGGCGTACTACCTGGGCGAGGCGCTGGAGGTGGCGGACCTGCGCGCCCACCTCGCCGAGCGCCTGCCGGAGCACATGGTCCCCGCGGCGTACGTGCGGCTGGACGAGATCCCGCTCACGCCGAACAACAAGGTCGACCGCGCGCGCCTCCCCGCGCCCGGCGACGACGCCTTCTCGGCCCGCGGCTACGAGGCGCCGGCGGGGGAGACGGAGGAGGCGGTGTCGCGCATCTGGGGCGAGCTGCTGCGCGCCGGCCGGGTGGGGCGCAACGACCACTTCTTCGCGCTGGGCGGCCACTCGCTGCTGGCGGTGCAGGCCGTGTCGCGGGTGCGGGAGGCGCTGGGGGTGGAGGCCGCGCCCGGCGACATCTTCGAGCGCCCGGTGCTGGCCGACTTCGCGCGCGGGCTGGAGGGCGCCGCCCGCGCGGCGCTTTCCGCGATCGAGCGGGTGGACCGCGGCGGGCGGCTGGCGCCGTCGTTCGCGCAGACGCGGCTCTGGTTCCTGGAGCAGCTCGGCACCGCGGGCGCGGCGTACCACGTCCCCGTCCGCCTGCGCCTGAAGGGCGCGCTGGACCGCGAGGCGCTGGGGCGCGCGCTGGACCGGATCGTGGCGCGGCACGAGGCGCTGCGCACCGTGTTCGCGCAGGTGGCCGGCGAGCCCGAGCAGCGGGTGCTGCCGGCGGATGAGAGCGGCTTCCGCCTGGTCGACCACGACCTGCGGGCGCACGCCGCGGCCGACGCCGAGCTGCGCCGGCTGACGGCGGAGGAGACGAACGCGCTCTTCGACCTGGCGCGCGGGCCGCTGGTGCGCGGCCGGCTGGTGCGGATGGCCGAGGACGAGCACGAGCTGCTGCTGACGATGCACCACATCGTCTCCGACGCGTGGAGCATGGAGGTGCTCACCCGCGAGCTGGGCGCGCTCTACGCCGCCTTCCTGCGCGGCGAGCCCGATCCGCTCCCCCCGCTGCCGGTGCAGTACGCCGACTACGCCGCGTGGCAGCGCCGCTGGGCCGAGGGCGAGCGCCTGGAGGCGCAGGCGGAGTACTGGAAGCGGGCGCTGGGCGGCGCTCCCGAGCTGCTGGAGCTGCCCACCGACCACCCGCGCCCCGAGACGCAGGACCACGCGGGCGCGACGGTGGAGATCGCGCTGGACGAGGCGCTCACGGCGGGGCTGAAGGCGCTCTCGCGGCGCCACGGGACCACGCTCTTCATGACGCTGCTGGCCGGCTGGGCCACCGTCCTCGCCCGCCTCTCGGGACAGGACGAGGTGGTGATCGGCACGCCCTCGGCCAACCGCGGGCGCACGGAGATCGAGGGGCTGATCGGCTTCTTCATCAACACGCTCCCGCTGCGGGTGGACCTCACGGGCCCCGCCTCCGTCCCCGAATTGCTCGGCCGGGTGAAGGCGCGCGCGCTGGAGGCGCAGCAGCACCAGGACATCCCCTTCGAGCAGGTGGTGGAGCTCCTGCAGCCGGTGCGCAGCCTGGCCTACCAGCCGGTGTTCCAGGTGTGGTTCGTCTGGCAGAACGCCGCGTCCGCCCCCCTCGAGCTCCCCGGCCTGGAGCCGGCCCCCGTGCAGGGCGAGGCCGAGGGCACCGCGCACTTCGACCTGACGCTGTCGCTGTACGACGCGGGCGGGCGCATCGCGGGCGACCTGACGTACGCCACCTCGCTCTTCGAGCGGGCGACGGCGGAGCGCTTCGTGGGCTACCTGCGAGCGGTGCTGCGGGGGATGGCGGACGAGGAGAGCCGGCGCGTGGACCGGCTCCCCCTCCTCCCCGCGGCGGAGCGGGCGCGGGTCGTCGAGGGATGGAACGCGACGGCCGCCGCGTACCCGTCGGCCTCGTGCCTCCACCACCTCTTCGAGGCGCAGGCCGAGCGCACGCCGGGCGCGCCGGCGGTTTCGTTCGAAGGGACGTCGCTGACCTACGCGGAGCTGAACGCGCGGGCGAATCGCCTCGCCGCGCACCTGGCCGGCGCAGGCGTGGGGCCGGACGTGCGGGTGGGGCTCTCGGTGGAGCGGGGGCTGGAGATGATGGTGGGGCTGCTGGCGGTGCTCAAGGCGGGCGGCGCCTACGTCCCCCTCGACCCGTCGTACCCCGAGGAGCGGCTGCGCTACATGCTCGCCGACAGCGCGCCCGCGGTGCTGCTGACGCAGGCGTCGCTCGCCGCGCGCTTCGCCGGGGCGGGGATCCCCGTGCTGGCGATCGACCGAGACGAGGGCGCCTGGGCGGAGCGGCCGGCGGCGAATCCGGCGATCGGCGGGCTGACGCCGGACCACCTCGCCTACGTGATCTACACCTCGGGATCCACCGGGCTGCCCAAGGGCGTGATGGTGGCGCACCGCGGCGTGGTGAACGTCCTCTCCTGGATGCAGGACGCGTGGCGGCTGGGGGCGGACGACGCGGTGCTGCAGAAGACGCCGTACTCCTTCGACGCCTCGCTGCGCGAGCTGCTCCCGCCGCTGTTCGTGGGGGCGCGGCTGGTGATGGCGCGCCCCGGCGGCCACAAGGACGCCGCGTACCTGCTGGAGACGATCCGGGCGGAGGGGATCACCACGCTCCACTTCGTCCCCTCCATGCTCCAGGTGCTGGCGGACGAGGCCGATTTCGCCGCCTGCACCACGGTGCGGCGGGTGGCGTGCGGCGGCGAGGCGATGCCGCCCGCGCTGGTCGAGCGCTTCCACGCGATGCTTCCCCAGGCGGAGCTCTACAACGTCTACGGGCCGACGGAAACGGCGGTGGACGTGACGGCGTGGCGCTGCGAGCCGGGGCAGGGCGGGGCGGCGAGCATCCCCATCGGCCGGCCAATGGCGAACACGCGCGCCTACCTGCTGGACCGCGCGGGCGAGCCGGTCGCGATCGGCGCCGTCGGCGAGCTCTTCCTGGGCGGCGTGCAGGTGGCGCGCGGCTACCGCAACCGGCCGGCGATGACGGCGGAGCGCTTCGTCCCCGATCCCTTCGGCGGCGGGGCGGGCGGCCGGCTGTACCGCACCGGCGACCTGGGCCGCTGGCGCGCGGACGGCGCGATCGACTTCCTGGGCCGCGGCGACGTGCAGGTGAAGATCCGCGGCAACCGCGTCGAGCTGGGCGAGATCGAGGCGCGGCTGCGCGAGCACGCCGGCGTGCGCGAGGCGGTGGTGGCGGCGCGCGAGGACACGCCGGGCGAGCGGCGGCTGGTGGCCTACTGCGTGGGCGACGCGGCCGGCGCGGCGGACGAGCTGCGCGCGCACCTCTCGGAGAGGCTCCCGGAGTACATGGTGCCCGCGGCGTTCGTGGCGCTGGAGGCGCTCCCGCGCATGCCCAACGGCAAGGTGGACCGCCGGGCGCTGCTCGCGCCGGAGGTCGACACCCCGCCCGCGCGTGCCTTCGAGGCGCCGGTGGGCCGGGTGGAGGAGGCGCTGGCGAAGATCTGGTCGGAGCTGCTGGGCGTGGAGACGATCGGCCGGCGCGACAGCTTCTTCGAGCTGGGCGGCCATTCGCTGCGGGCGATCCAGCTCATCTCCCGCGTGCGGCAGGTGCTCGGGTTCAAGGTCAAGCTGGGCGAGCTCTTCCAGCAGCCCGTGCTGGCCGATTTCGCGCGCACCCTGGACCCCGCGGCGGCCGCCGCGCTCCCCGCGATCGCGCCGGTGGACCGCGGCGGGCGCCTGGCGCCGTCGTTCGCGCAGGCGCGGCTCTGGTTCCTGGAGCAGCTCGGCGGCGTCGGTCCCGCCTACCACGTTCCCGTGCGGCTGCGGATGCGGGGCGAGCTGGACGTCGATGCGCTGCGCCGCGCGCTTGACCGCATCGTGGCGCGGCACGAGTCGCTGCGCACCGTCTTCGCGCAGGGCGCCGAGGGGCCGGAGCAGCGCGTCCTCCCCGTCGACGCGAGCGGGTTCCACCTCGCCGAGGACGACCTGGCGGGGGACGCCGCGGCGGAGGACGCGCTGCGCCGGATGATGGCGGAGGAGGCCGACGCGCCCTTCGACCTGGCGCGCGGGCCGCTGGTCCGCGGGCGGCTGGTGCGCATGGCGGCGGACGACCACGCGCTGCTGCTCACCCTGCACCACGTCGTCTCCGACGGGTGGAGCCTGGGGATCCTGACCCGCGAGCTGGGCGCGCTCTACGCCGCCTTCCGCCGCGGCGAGGCCGATCCGCTGGCCCCGCTGCCGGTGCAGTACGCCGACTACGCCGCGTGGCAGCGGCGCTGGGTGGACGGCGATCTCCTCCGCCAGCAGGCGGACTACTGGCGCAAGACGCTCGTCGGCGCGCCCGGCGTGCTGGCGCTCCCCACCGACCGCCCCCGCCCCGCGCGGCAGGACCACGCGGGCGCCCTGCTGGAGGTGGCGCTGGACGAGGCGCTCACGGCGGAGCTGGGCGCGCTGAGCCGGCGCCACGGGACCACGCTGTTCATGACGCTGCTGGCCGCCTGGGCCGTGGTGCTGGGCCGGCTCTCGGGCCAGCAGGACGTGGTGATCGGCACGCCCACGGCCAATCGCGGAAGGACGGAGATCGAGGGGCTGATCGGCTTCTTCGTGAACACGCTGGCGCTGCGCGTGGACCTCTCCGGGCCGGCGACGGTGGCCGAGTTGCTGGGCCGGGTCAAGGCGCGGGCGCTGGAGGCGCAGCAGCACCAGGACATCCCCTTCGAGCAGGTGGTGGAGGGGGTGCAGCCGGCGCGGAGCCTATCGCACACGCCGCTCTTCCAGGTGACGTTCGGGTGGACCAGCGCCGCCGCCGAGGGGCTGGCGCTGCCGGGGCTGGACGTCGCCCGCGTCGACACGGCGGAGGACGATTCCACCGCCAAGTTCGACCTGGCGCTGTGGCTGGTGGAAGAGGGCGGGCGAATCACCGGCGGCGTCACCTACGCGACCGCGCTTTTCGACCACGCGACGGTGGAGCGGTACGCCGGCTACCTGCGCCGCGTGCTGGAGGGAATGGTCGCCGACGACCGCGTGCCGGTGGAGCGGCTGGACCTGCTCTCCGCGGCCGAGCGCGCGCGGGTGGTGGAGGAGTGGAACGCGACCGAATCCGCCGACGTGGACGCCGTCTTCGTCCACCATCGCTTCGAGGCGCAGGCGGCGCGCACGCCGGACGCGGTCGCGCTGTCGTTCGACGGCCGCGCGCTGAGCTACGCGGCGCTGAACGCGGACGCCAACCGGCTCGCCCACCATCTCCGGACGCTCGGTGTCGGTCCCGACGTGCGCGTGGGGATCTGCGTCGAACGGGGGATGGAGATGGTGGTGGCGCTGCTGGCGGTGCTGAAGGCCGGCGGCGCGTACCTGCCGCTGGACCCCGAGTACCCGGAAGATCGCCTGCGCTACATGGTGGCGGACGCCGGCCCCGCGGTGCTGCTGACCCAGGCGGCGTCGGCCGCGCGGTTCGCGGGCACGAGCGTCCCCGTCGTCGAGGTGGACGCGGACGCGGCGACGTGGGCCGGCCGGTCCGCGGAGAACCCGGCGGACGCGGGCCTCACGCCGGCGCACCTGGCCTACGTCATCTACACGTCGGGTTCGACAGGCCGGCCGAAGGGGGTGATGGTCTCGCACGCCAGCCTGGCGAACCACACGGCCTGGCAGGTCGAGACGTTCGGGATCGGCGCGGCGGACACCGTGCTCCAGCGCACCTCGATCTCCTTCGACGCGTCCGTCTGGGAGCTGTGGACGCCGCTGGTCTGCGGCGCCCGGATGCTCCTCCTCCCCCGCGCCGCGACCAAGGACCCGGCGGAGATCGGCCGCGTCATGCGGCGCGGCGGCGTGACCATCGCCCAGTTCGTCCCGACGCTGCTCCAGGCGCTGCTGGACGAGCTGCCGGAGGACGCGCGGCTCCCCTGCCGCACGCTCTTCTGCGGCGGCGAGCCGCTCCCGGCGCGGCTGGTGGCGGCGGCGCGGGCGCGCGGCGTCGGCCAAGTGGTCAACCTCTACGGCCCCACCGAGGCGACGATCGATTCGACCTCGTTCGTCTGCCCCGAGCCGACCGGGGACGGGCGCGCCCCGTCGATCGGCCGGCCGATCCGCAACATGCGCAGCTACGTGCTCGACCCCGCCGGCGAGCCGGTGCCGGTCGGCGTGGCCGGCGAGCTCCACGTCGGCGGCGCGGGGGTGGCGCGCGGCTACCTCGGCCGCCCCGGGATGACCGCGGAACGCTTCGTCCCCGATCCGTTCTCGACCCTGCCCGGCACGCGGCTGTACCGCACGGGCGACCTCGGCCGCTGGCTGGCGGACGGGACGATCGAGTACCTGGGCCGCAACGACCAGCAGGTGAAGGTCCGCGGCTTCCGCATCGAGCCGGGCGAGATCGAATCGCGCCTGGCGCAGCATCCCGCGGTGCGTGAAGCCGTGGCGGTGGCGCGCGAGGACGCGCCGGGCGACCGGCGGCTGGTGGCGTACTGGGTCGGCAGCGAGGGGACGGACGCGGAGGCGCTGCGGACGCACCTCTCCGAGCGTCTCCCCGATCACATGCTCCCCGCGGCCTTCGTGCGGCTGGATTCGCTCCCGCTCACGCCGAACGGCAAGACCGACCGCGCCGCCCTCCCCGCGCCCGACGACGACGCGTTCGCGCGCCGCGGCTACGAGGCGCCCGAGGGCGAGACCGAGACGGCGCTGGCGGAGATCTGGGCCGACGTGCTGCGCGTGGAGCGCGTGGGGCGCCACGACCACTTCTTCGAGCTGGGCGGGCATTCGCTCCTCGCCACCCGGCTCCTCCCCCGCATCCGGCAGGGCATGGACGTGGAGATCGAGCTGAGCGACGTCTTCGAATCGCCCGTGCTCTCCGTGCTGGCCGAGCGGATACTGGACGCGCAGCTCGCCCAGTTCGACCCGCTCGCCATCTCGGGCCTGACGGAACAGGTCCGCACCTCGCCGGTCGGATGAACCCGGCACGTCTTCCGGCAGACGCTCTCCCGGGCGCCGCCATCGTCTCGCAACCATGCCGCGCATGAACCCCACGCCCACGATCTCGGAGCGCGAACAGGTGCTGAAGCTGGCGCGCGCCGCCAGGCTCGAGCGGAGCGGGCCCACGCCCACGCCGGTCGAGCCGGTCGGCCGCGACGGGCGCCTGGCGCTGTCGTTCGGGCAGCAGCGCCTGTGGTTCCTGGAGCAGCTCGGCGACGTGGGCGGCGCGTACCACGTGAGCGAGCGGCTGCACCTGCGCGGCGCGCTGAACCGGCCGGCGCTGGTCCGCGCGCTGGACCGGATCGTGGCGCGGCACGAGGCGCTGCGCACCGTCTTCGCGCAGGTGGACGGCGAGCCCGAGCAGCGGGTGCTGCCGGCGGACGCATGCCGGTTCCACCTGGCCGAGCACGACCTGGCCGCGCACCCCGCGGCCCACGCCGAGCTGCGCCGGCTGATCGCCGAGGAGGCCGCCGCGCGCTTCGACCTGGCGCGCGGGCCGCTCTTCCGCGGCCGGCTGGTGCGGCTGGGCGAGGACGAGCACGTGCTGCTGCTGACCCTGCACCACATCGTCGGCGACGGGTGGAGCGTGGGCGTGCTCCTCGACGAGCTGGGCGCGCTGTACGGCGCCTTCGACCGGGGCGACGCGGATCCCCTCCCCCCGCTGCCGGTGCAGTTCGCCGACTACGCGGCGTGGCAGCGGCGCTGGGTGGACGGCGAGGTGCTGGAGCGGCAGGCGGCGTGGTGGACCGAGACGCTGGCCGGCGCGCCCGAGCTGCTGGCGCTCCCCACCGACCGCCCGCGCGCCGCGCGGCAGGACCACGCCGGCGCGGTGCTGGAGGTGGAGCTGGACGAGGCGCTGACGGCGGGGCTGAAGGCGCTCGCCCAGCGCCACGGCGCCACGCTCTTCATGACGCTGCTGGCCGGCTGGGCCGTGGTGCTCGCCCGCCTCTCCGGCCAGCGCGACGTGGTGGTCGGCACCGTCGCGGCGAACCGGGGGCGCGCGGAGGTCGAGGGGCTGATCGGCTTCTTCGTCAACACGCTGGCGCTGCGGGTTGAGCTGGGGGATTCGCCCACGGTGGCCGAGCTGCTGGACCGGGTGAGGATGCGCGCGCTGAAGGCGCAGCAGCACCAGGACATCCCGTTCGAGCAGGTGGTGGAGCGGGTGCAGCCGGTGCGCAGCCTGTCGCACGCGCCGCTCTTCCAGGCGATGTTCGCGTGGCAGAACGCGCCCGGCGGCCGCGCCGAGCTCCCCGGGCTGGAGCTCACCCTGCTCCCGCCGGACGCGGGCGACACGGCCAAGTTCGACCTGACGCTCACGCTCGCGGAGCGCGACGGCCGGATCGCCGGCGCGGTGGAATACGCGACGGCGCTGTTCGAGCCGGAGACGGTGGCGCGCTGGGTCGGCTACCTGCGCGCCGTGCTGGCGGGGATGGCCGAGGATGAGACCCGCCGCGTGGACCGGCTGCCGCTCCTCTCCGCGGCCGAGCGCCGGCGCGTCGTCGCCGAGTGGAACGCGACGGCGGCCGAGTACCCGGCCCGCGCCGGCGTGCACGAGGTGTTCGAGGCGCTGGCGCGCGGCACGCCGCACGCGCTCGCCGTCGTGCTGGACGAGGTGTCGCTGACGTACGGCGAGCTGAACGGCTGGGCCAACCGCGTGGCGCGCGAGCTCCGCGCGCGGGGCGCCGGCGCGGGCTCGCGCGTGGCGATCCTGATGCCGCGCTCGATCGAGCTGGTAGTCGCCGAGCTGGCGATCCTGAAGGCCGGCGCCGCCTACGTGCCGCTCGACCCGTCGTTCCCCGCCGAGCGCCTCGCGTTCATGGCCGCCGACAGCCGCGCGCGCCTGGTGCTGAGCCGCGCCTGCGAGCAGGTCGCGGCGCTCGCCGGGGTCGAGCGGATCGACGTCGATACCCTCGTGAACGGCGACGAGGCGGACCTGGGGATCACGCTGGGCGGCGAGGGGCTGGCGTACGTGATGTACACCTCCGGCTCCACCGGCGAGCCGAAGGGCGTGATGGTGCCGCACCGCGCGATCACCCGGCTGTCCATCAACAACGGCTACGCGGACTTCCGTGCCG
>DASQLJ010000684.1:0-24502 GCA_035630095.1 Longimicrobium sp. | reverse complement strand
CCTTCGACGCTCTCGCTGCGGTCATCCCCGTCTCCCCGATCCCGGTTGGGCCGTCGTCTGGCGGCGCCCCGTGGGGGGAGCCGCCGCAAGCGGCGCCTACAGATGCCAAGTCCATGCCGCACCCGAATAACGCTCCGCGGCCCTGGCGGCGCACGCCTCCTCCGCCGCGCTCAGCCCGTCCGCGCGGAGGCGGATGCCGAGCGTCCCCGCGAACCCCGCCGCGAGCGCCGCGGTGAGCTCGTCCCACCCCGGCTCGCGCCCCAGCACCTCCGCCAGCGTGGCGGGCGCGTCCGCGTCGACCGCGGACCCGTCCGGCGCGAGCAGGAAGCCGGCGACGGCGGACTGGTCGTCGTGCAGCGGGAGCGAGCCGTGCTGCAGCAGGGTGTCGCCCAGCCGCCGCTGCGCGCTGCCCACCAGCTTTCGGCCGCCGGCGACCACCTCGCCCTCCACCGGCTCGGCGAAGCAGGGGGCGAGGGAGGGGATGGGTGCCCGCGCGTCACCCGCCGGCTGCTGCGCGGCGGCGGCGCCCAGGGCGCGCAGCCCCGCCACCAGCGCGGCGTTGATGGCGGCGTAGGCGCGGCGTGGGCCGCCCAGCAGCGCCTCGGGCGCGGCGACGCTGTAGGTGAGCTCGCGGTGGTGCAGCACGGCGCGGCCGCCGGTGGGCCGCCGCACCACGTCGATCCCCCGCTCGGCGAGCGCCCGCTGGTCGTATCGCCCACGCGCGGGCTGGTTGCGGCCCAGGGAGAGGCAGGCCGGGCGCCAGCGGTAGAAGCGCAGCACCGGCTCGCCGCCCGCGGCCACGGTGGCGGCCAGCGCCTCGTCGACGGCCATGTTCCACGCGCCCGGCGCCGGCGGGGTGTCGACCAGGCGCCAGCTCGCGCCGCCGTTGGAGTGCATGGGCCGACGATAGACCTCGTGCGAGGCGGCGTCAAGGATCGGCGGGAGCGATGGTGCGCGGGGAGGCGCGGATGGACGGCGGGGCGGGATGGATGCCGAGCGAGGCGAAGATCCTTGGGAAGGGCGATTGAATCGCTGCAACAACCACACGAAGTCCGCCTTCGCGCCGCCTTCGCGGACCGGCATCAGCTCGGCCGCGGTTTCGGCGCCCGCAAGAAATCTCCGTTCAGCCGCGCCGTAGCCTCTGCCCAGATGAAGGAGCCGGCGCGAAGCGCCCCAGATCCCTCTCTCAGGTTGTTCTGGGAGAGTGACAGCCGCGAAGCGGCAGGGTGAGGGCCCGGGTGTGACGGGGATCAGTCGAAGTCGAAGATGTCGTCGAGGAAGCCGCGGCGCTTCTTCTTGTGGCCATAGGCGCCGTGGTAGTCCTTGTCGTACTTCGGCCGGTGCTCGCCGTAGCCGGGCTGGGGCGCATACCCCGGCTCGGAGGCGTAGCCGGGCTGCTGCTGCGGAGGCGGCGGCGGAGACGGCGGCGCGGCGGACAGGGTGGCGGAGCGCTCGATGATCTTGTCCAGCTCGCCACGGTCCAGCCACACGCCGCGGCAGTTGGGGCAGTAGTCGATCTCGATCCCCTGCCGCTCCGACATCACCAGGTCGGGCTGCAGGCACACGGGACACTTCATCGTCGATCCTCGTCTTCAAGGGAATTGATGGAGCGCGTCCGACCTGCTCGGCGGCGCCCCGCTCCGGTCACCCGGACCTTCCCGCAACCCGGGGGCCGCGGCGGCGAAACAGCACGGACGTCGGGCGGATGGCTTCCTCGGTCTCGGCGACGATCGCAGGCGGATCGCCGTCCCGGAGACTGGGACGAGAGCAGGTGGTGCGGTGGCGACAACCGCGAATCGTCGTTGCGGATGCATCCGCGGAGAGGGTGGCGGCGACGCGCCGGATGCGTGAGGGATGCGCGCACGAAGTGCCGGGACGCCGGCGGCCAGCACGCCGAAGCCGATGCCGCACAAAAGCTTGCGGCCGCCGGTGGCCCGGCTGCGTTGGGCACGGTGGTATCGTGCCCTACGCAGCGCGCAGCCCGGCCCCGCGCAGCGGGGACACGCCCAGGTCCGCGTCTTTTTCGTTCTCCAACGCAGCGGACGAGATAGATTCCAACCTCGTGCACCGAACCCCTGTCCAATGCCTTCGCCAGGCCACGTGACCGCGCAACCGCTGGACCCGGAGCCAAACCCCCTGATCGGACAAATCGAAGCGGTGAAGGGCGGTGACGCCGTGCTGGCGGCCGGGGGCGACGCGCATGCGTTCGCCCGGCTGTACCGGGAGCACGCAGGGCGCATCCACTCCCTGGCCCGCCGCATGGCCGGCGACGACGACGCCGACGAGCTCACGCAGGACGTGTTCGTCCGCGCCTGGGAGAAGCTGCGCACCTTCCGCGGCGAGAGCGCGTTCGGCACCTGGCTGCACCGCCTGGCCGTGAACCTGATCCTGGCCAGGCGGCAGGCCTCGGCCACCCGCCGGGCGAGGAACGCCGGCGACGAGGCGCTGGAATGGACGCCCGCCCGGGCCGCGCAGCCGGAGCTGGCGATGGACTTCGAGACCGCGATGCGGCGGCTGCCCGACGGGGCGCGGGAGATCTTCGTGCTGTTCGACGTGGAGGGGTACCGCCACGAGGAGATCGCCGGGATGCTGGGCGTGAGCGTGGGCACCAGCAAGAGCCAGCTTCACCGTGCACGCATGATCCTGAGGGAGCACCTGGGATGAACGATTTCGTGATCGACTCGACCGACGAGTGGACCGACCGCCTGAGCGAGTACCTGGACGGCGAGCTGCCGGACGGCGAACGCCTGGCGCTGGAGGAGCACCTGAGCGGCTGCCCGGCGTGCCGCACGACGCTGGAGCAGCTCCGCGCGGTGACGGTGCGTGCGGCGGCCCTGAAGGACCGCGACCCCGGCCCGCAGGTGTGGCGGGAGATCGCCCGCCGCATCGACGCGCCCGGCCTGGCGCTGGACGACGGCGACGGCGCCGTGGACGAGCTGGCCGCGCGCCGCGGCCGCCGGGCGATCCGCTTCCCCTGGCTCCCGGCCGGCGCCGCCGCGGCCGCGATGCTGGCGCTGGGGATCGGGATCGGGCGGATGTCGACGCCCACCCCGGCGCTGCCCCGGCAGACCGTGGAGGCGCCCGCGCCGGGCACCTCGATGAACAGCGACGCCTACCGCGTGGCCGTGGCCCAGCACCTCTCGCGCACCGAGACGCTGCTCACCTCCTTCCGCGCCGAGACGGCCGGCGGCGAGGTGGACGCGTCGGCGCGGGAGTGGGCCGGGCAGATGCTGACCAACACCCGACTGCTGCTGGACTCGCCGGCGGCGAACGACCCGATGCTGAGGACGCTGCTGGAAGACCTGGAGCTGGTGCTGGCGCAGATCGCCGCGCTGCCGCGCCGCAGCTCCGACCCCAACACGACCGAGGTGGACCTGGCGCGCCGCGCCGTGGAGGAGAAGCAGCTTCTCCCTCGCATGCAGACGCTGGCGCCCGCAGGCTCGCCCGCAACCCAGGGAGAGATCTAGATGAACCGCTCCACCTTTCTCGCGGCGGCCGGGCTGGCGCTGCTGGCGGCCCCGCTGGGCGCCCAGGGCCTCCGTGACGTGCGGGTGGGACTGGCCGACGCACGGCAGGGGCTGGCCGCCACGCGGCTGGCGCTGGCCCACGGTCCGCCCCCCGCGGCCTTCCCGCAGGACCCGGCCGACGCGCTGTACCGGCAGGGGCGCGAGGCGCTGAACCGCAACGACTGGACGACCGCCGCGCGCCGCTTCCAGCAGATCCGCCAGCAGCACCCGCGCTCGCGCTACGCCCCCGACGCGCTGTACTGGGAGGCGTGGGCCCGCTACCGCACCGGCCGCGCCGACCAGCTGCGCATGGCGCTGGGCGGGCTGGAGACGCAGCGCCGCCAGCACCCCAACGCCGGCACCCGCCGCGACGCCGACCAGCTCGCGCTGCGCATCCGCGGCGAGCTGGCGCGCCAGGGCGACGCCGACGCCGCCGAGGACGTGGCCACCGACGCCCAGCGCGCCGCCCGCTGCGACGGCAGCCGCGGCGGCGACGACGACGAGCGCATGGCCGCGCTGAACGCGCTGCTGCAGATGGACGCCGAGCAGGCGATGCCGCTGCTGCGCAGCGTGCTGGCGCGCCGCGACGCCTGCTCCGAGGCGCTGCGCTCGAAGGCGGTGTTCCTGGTGGCGCAGAAGGCCGGCGCCGACGCGGAGACGCTGCTGCTGAACGTGGCCCGCACCGACCCCAGCACCGAGGTGCGCGGGCAGGCGGTGTTCTGGCTCTCGCAGACCGGCACCGAGCGCTCGCTGGACGCCATCGAGCAGATCCTGCGCACCGTGCCCGACGCCGACATCCAGGAGAAGGCGGTGTTCGCGCTGTCGCAGCACCGCAGCCCCCGCGCCGCGCAGCTCCTGCGCGCCTACGCCGAGCGCGACGGCGCCCCGGCAAACGTGCGCGAGAAGGCGATCTTCTGGCTGGGCCAGCGCGCCTCGGCCGAGAACGCCCAGTACCTGCGCGCGCTCTTCGGCCGGCTGCGCGACGAGGACCTGAAGGAGAAGGTGATCTTCTCGCTCTCGCAGATGAGCGGGTTCGGGAACGAACGATGGCTGATGAGCGTGGCGCTGGACGCCGGCCAGCCCACCGAGATCCGCAAGAAGGCGCTGTTCTGGGCGGGGCAGGCGGGGGTGCCGGTGGCCGAGGTCGCGGGGGTGTACGACCGCATGCGCGACGCCGACCTGCGCGAGCAGATCATCTTCGTCCTCTCGCAGCGGATGCGGGAGACGGCGGCGATGGACAAGATCATCGACATCGCGCGGCGCGACCCCGACCGCCGCATGCGCGAGAAGGCGCTGTTCTGGCTGAGCCAGTCGCGCGACCCGCGCGCCGGCCGCGTGATCCGGGAGATGATCGAGCAATGAGCGCGCATCCGATTCGTGCCGCCGCCCTGCTGGGCGTGCTGGCGGTGGCGGTGCCGGCGTGCGCCGGCGCCCAGGCGGGGCAGGGCGGGCTGGCGGCGCGCGTCGCCGCCGCCCCCGACGGCGAGGTGTGGATGCGCTTCGCCTCGCGCCCCGGGGTGTGCGGGAGCGAGAACGGCTTCAACATCTCCAGCGGCTCGGGATCCCGGACCGCGCGCAGCGGCGGCGACGGCGGCTGGTCGTGCGTGGAGGGGCCGGTGTGGGTGGCGCTGGTGCGCCGCGGCGGCCGCGTGGAGCGCGTGCGGACGCGGGTGGCGCGCGGCTGGAGCGGCGCCGAGGGGGCGGGGCGGGTGACCGACCTGGGCATGGTGGGCGCGCGGGCGGCGTCGGAGTACCTGCTGGCGCTGGCCGAGCGCGCCACCGCGGGGCGCGTGGGCGAGGAGGCGATCGTCCCCGCCACGCTGGCCGACAGCGTGACCACCTGGCCGGCGCTGCTGCGCATGGCGCGCAACGACGCGCTCCCCGAGCAGACGCGGCGCTCGTCGGTGTTCTGGCTGAGCCAGCAGGCCGGCGACCGCATCACCCGCGAGCTCTCGGCCTTCGTGAGCGACGGCGACGAGAACCGGGAGCTGCGCAAGCACGCGGTGTTCGCCCTGTCGCAGCGCCCGCGCGACGAGGCGGTGCCGGAGCTGGTTCGCATCGCCCGCACCCACCGCGACCCCGAGATCCGCAAATCGGCGATGTTCTGGCTCGGCCAGAGCGGCGACCCGCGCGCCGTGGCGCTCTTCGAGCAGATCCTGCGGAACTGACCCGCACGCGGACGACGTCGGGAACGAACGAGCGCCGCCCTCCATCTCCCGGAAGGCGGCGCTCTTCTCATTCCCGTATCGATCGAAGTCGTGATCCCCCGGCGGATTATACCATTGCTCAGAGCCCGGTGCGGGGACGAATCACCTGGGGTTCACGCAGAGTTAGCAGAGTTAGCAGAGAACTGCGGCAGTTCCGCTAACCCTGCTGACTCTGCGTGAACCCTTTTTTCTTTTTTCGAGGACCTGACGCGAGGAGAGGGATTACTGCACCGCCCCGGGCGCCGGCGCGGGCGTTTCGGCGCCGTCCTTGGCTTGCGAGAACCACATGCGGATGGCGATCAGCGCCAGGAACACCGCGAACACGCGCCGCAGCGCCACGCCCGAGAGCTGCAGCGAGAAGCGCGCGCCGACGCCCGCGCCCAGGAACAGCCCCAGCGCCAGGAGCGCCGCGGCCAGCACGTTGAGATGCCCGTGCTTGTAGTACTCGTACGCCCCCAGCGCGCCCACGGGCAGCAGCAGCGCGGCCAGCGACGTGCCGGTGGCCGTCTGCGGCTCCATCCGGGCCAGGAAGATGAGCGCCGGCACGATCACGATCCCGCCGCCAACGCCGAACAGCCCCGCCAGCACGCCGGCGGCCAGGCCGATCAGCAGAAAGATCCAGTTTCCCATGCGCTCAGTCTCCCCCCGTGACACGGTTGCGGCGGCCGGCTCGTCCGGCCGCGCGCGCCTTCGCGCGTGGGTGCGCCACGTCCTTGGGCTTGCCTGGCGATTCTACGGGTTTGGAGCGCGGCCGGCCACCCTTCTTCCCGTTCGCGCGCGCGGCGGCGGCCTTGGCCTCGCTGGTCGCGCTCCCCATCCACTTCGCGTACCACCCCCGCACGTTCAGCAGGTCGAACATGATGCCGGGCACGGAGATGTCGGCGTCGAGCTCTTCCCAGTGCAGCGCTTCGCCGCCCCAGAAATCCGGGTCGACGCGGGCGAGCTGCTCGGGAGTCGCGGTTTCGAGGCCCATCCCCTCGCTCGGGGGGAACCCGAACACGCAGCCGTTCCGGACCTGGAACATCACGAGGTTCCGCTTCGCGTCGTACCACGCCTTCACTGCGCGGGGCTCGACCATGTCGCCGTCGACCGTGCGAAGCTTCCGGCTCTCTTCGACGATGCGCGCGGCTTCTTCGAAGGTCAGGTTCAGATTTTCGTAAGTCACAGGCCCATCCTCCTGAGCTGGAACGCGGTCCAGGCACGCTCGAGCGTTTCGCGATTGGCCGCGACGAGCTGTACGGCGCGGGTTTGGTCGTTCTGTTTCATGCTGCCGTGTGTAACGGCCAACGTTTCCAGCAAGATGCGGCACCGCGTTCCGGCATAGATCACGTGTACGTGCGGTGGAGCGTGGTCGTTCGCGTAGAAGCCGAATGCGAAGCCTTGGGTTCTGAGCACGACGGGCATGGAGAGTATGAACCGAACTGATGGGTTTGTCAACCGGAACCGCCCGTCCACTCCGGTTGAATCGACCCATCAATACCGTTCGGAAACACGGTTCCCCGCAAGCCACAAATGGGAGCTATCTCTTTGCGCCACCTGGGGTACGCTCACTTGGCGCTTTGCGTTCGCCCGGTGGCGCGGCGGGGGCGCCGGGCGCGCAGTCGGCGTCACCGGTAGCCCGCGGCCTGCAGCGCGAACAGCTCGGCGTAGCGGCCGCCGAGCGCCACCAGCTGGTCGTGCGTGCCGTCTTCCAGCACCACGCCGTGCTCCAGCACCAGGATGCGGTCGGCCATGCGCACGGTGCTGAAGCGGTGCGAGATGAGGATGGCCATCTTCTCGTCGGTGAGCTCGCTGAAGCGGCGGAACACCTCGTACTCGGCGCGGGCGTCGAGCGCGGCGGTGGGCTCGTCGAGCACCAGGAGCTGCGCGTCGCGCATGTAGGCCCGCCCCAGCGCCACCTTCTGCCACTGCCCGCCGGAGAGGTCCACGCCGCCCTCGAAGCGCTTGCCCAGCATGGTCTGGTAGCGCTGCGGCAGCGCGTCGATCACGCCGGCGGCGAGGGAGCGGCGGGCGGCCTCCTCGATCTGCTCGCGCACGCCGCCCTCGCCGGCGCCCAGCGCGGCGATGCGGCCCACGGCGATGTTGTCCTCGGCCACCATGTCGTAGCGGACGAAGTCCTGGAAGATCACGCCCACCTGGTCGTGCAGGTCGTGCGGGTCGTAGGCGGCGAGGGGGTGGCCGTCCAGCAGGATCTGGCCGCGCGTGGGGTCGTACAGGCGCGTGAGCAGCTTGGTGATGGTGGTCTTCCCCGCCCCGTTCTCGCCCACCAGCGCCAGCCGCTCGCCCGGCCCGATGCGGAAGTCGATCCCGCGCAGCACCCAGGCGCGGTCGTCGTCCGGCGGCTCGGGGGCGGGGGGCGCGTCACCCGCCGGCGCGGCCTCGGGGTAGCGGAACCAGACGCCGCGGAACTCGAAGCCCTGGCGGATCGGGCGGGGGAAGGGGAGCGCGTTCTCCGGCCGGGCGATCCCCGGGCGCATGGCGAAGAAGACGAAGAGGTCGTCCAGGTAGAGCGCCTGCTCGTACAGCTCGCTGAACGACAGCAGCATGCGCTGGATCACGTCGCGCGAGCGCGAGAAGGTGCCCGCGAGCAGCGTGAGGTCGCCGATGGTGATGCGGCCGGTGACCGCCCGCACCACGATGGCCGCGTAGGCCGCGTAGTAGCCCAGCGTGCTCACCAGCGAGAGCGCGGTGCTGGCCAGGTTGCGGCGGATCGCCAGGCTGCGGTTGGCCTGGTAGAAGCGCTCCGACAGGTCGCGGTACTGCTCGATCAGCCACCCCGAGAGGCCGAAGAGCTTCACCTCCTTGGCGGTGCGGTCGGTGGCCGCGACGTAGCGGTAGTAGTCGAGCTTGCGCCGCTCGGGCGTCCACTGGTAGAGGAGCGAGTAGCCCAGCGCCGCGAAGTGCGTCTCGCCCAGGAACGACGGGAGCACGGCGATCACCAGCAGCCCGAACAAGAGGGGAGAGAAGGCCAGCAGCGTTCCGGTGAGGGTGAGCGCGGTCAGCGCGTCCTGCGCGAGCGAGAGGAGCTGGCTGAGCAGCGCGATGCGGCCCACCGTCTGGCGGCGCGCGCGCTCGAGGCGGTCGTAGAACTCGGGGTCCTCGAAGTGCTGCAGGTCGAGCTCGGCGGCGTGCTCCATCAGCCGCACGCTCAGGCGGTTGCTGAACAGGTCGCCGAGCAGCGACTCGAGCAGCGACCCGGTGCGCGCGGCGATCTCGCCCAGCGCCACGATGCCGAACTCCACCCCCAGCAACGTGGCGACGCGGCCCCAGTCCGGCTCGCCGGTGCGGCTGGCCAGCACCACCGTGTCGATGATCAGCTTGCCCACCCACAGCGTGGCCAGCGGGATGAACGCCCGCAGCAGCCGCAGCGCGCAGATCCCCGCCACCATCCCGCGGTGCGTGCGCCACACCATCTTCAGGAAGGGCGGCAGGTTGCGCATCGCGCGCAGGCGCTCGCCCCAGCTCGGCCCCGGTTCGGCCGGCGAGCGCGCGCGCCGCCCTCCCCTGTTCTGTCGTCCCTGTGCCATGGGGGGAGATTAACGCCGCGGCGGCCCGATGACGAGGAGCCGCGCCACCTTTCTGCCAACGACACCGTGGACGGAGGCGCAGTGCGCTCCCGTCCCTTCGCGCTCCGCAAACGATGCGGCTCAGGGGCGGATTCGGGGACACGACAAGTCGTTGTGGGTGAACGACGTATGGGAAGGCGGAGCAGGACTTCACCGCGAGGGTGCGGCGTCGGCGGGGTTGTTGATGGATGGGTCGACTCGCACCGGCGGGCGGCGGCGAACGCACCGCCCGCCGATGCGAACCGGTGCTCTTACCACTCCTGCGGGCAGAAGTACTGGGGCAGCGTGCACGGCACGCTCGGACACTCGCTCGACACGCACCCATAGCGGGTGCAGAGCGGGAGCGTCGGAAGGCTGGCGCCCTCCACCGTCCCGCTCCCGGCCGGAGCGCTCTCGATCGCGTAGCTTTCCACCCACAGCTCGCTCAGGCTCAGCGACAGCTTCTTCATGGCTCTACATCTCCTGACCGAAGGGGCCCTCCATACCGCGAGGGCGGACGGCAGGCAGCAGATCCGCCTGCCAGGTAATTCTTCGTCAAGTCTCAATGGGATCTATTCACAACCACATCGACCTCAAGGGCCAGAGTACCGATTTACTTATGAAACCATGTTTTCCACTGCGCGGACATGGCGGAAGGAAACGTGCATTATTATAGGCGTGAACTATCAATAGTCAAGCTCAGGGAAGAACCCGTCTCGCGGAACGGATTGGAAGTCGACAGCCGTTCGGCCGGGGATCTCGGGGCCCGTGATATCCGCGGGACCTCAAACGCAGTGCGAGTGACGCCCGGGTGTGGAGACCGCCGCGTTTCTTGCAGCCGCTGCTTTCGATTGCGCCCGCGGCTCGCGAGAATCCTGCGGCGGTGCGCAATCGCGAGGGGCTCGCTTGCGCGGAGCGACCCCAGTACCGTTTTATCAACGACCGCGGGCGCGACAGGCCACCGCGGCCACGGCCGCGGACGAGGGCTTCGCCGCCATCCGCGCCCCCCAGACGGAATCGGAGCCATGCTCATCCCCACCGAGCCCATCGGCAGCATCCCCCGCCCCACCGCGCTGATCGAGGCGATGGAGGAGCGGGACGTGGGCGACCCAGTCCTGGAGCCTCTCTTCGACGCCGCCGTTCGCGATACCATCGAGCGGTTCGAGGCGACCGGATCGCCCGTGGTGACCGACGGCGAGCAGCGGAAGTACCACAACTTCTGGACGTACTCGGTGCACGGGCTGCCGAACACGGCGCCCGACGGCTTCAAGATCCCCTTCTCGGCCGGCCACACGCGCCGGATGCCGCGGCTCACCGCCGGCCCCTTCCGCTACCAGCGCTACGCCGACGGCTACCTGGACGTGGCCATGCGCTACGCGACGCGGCCGGTAAAGCAGGCCGTGATCTCCCCCTCGGCGCTGAGCCTGATGTACCCGGCCGACGGGATCCCCGGCTACTCGCGCGACCAGTTCATCGAAGACCTCCTGCGCGAGCACGAGGACGAGATCCGCCGTTGCCTGGCCAAGGGCGCGTACCGGGTGCAGATCGACTTCACCGAGGGGCGGCTGGCGATGAAGATCGACCCCACGGGCAGCCTGCTCACCAGTTTCATCGACCTGAACAACCTGGCCCTGTCGCGCTTCTCGGCCGAGGAGCGCAGGGCGCTGGGCGTGCACACCTGCCCCGGCGGCGACCGCGACAGCACCCACAGCGCCGACGTGGACTACGCCGAGCTCCTCCCGAGCCTGTTCGAGCTGAAGGTGGGCAACTTCTACGTGGCGCTGGCGGGCGAGGCCGACCGCGTGCGCGTGCTGAAGATCATCCGGCAGTACCTGAAGCCGGGGCAGCGCGTGTTCGTGGGCGTGGTGGCGCCGATCGACCCGCGGGTGGAGACGGCGGAGGAGGTGCGCGACCGGGTGCTCGAGGCGGCGGCGTACATCCCCCCCGACCAGCTCGGCACCACCGACGACTGCGGCTTCGCGCCGTTCAGCGACGACCAGTCGACGAGCCGCGAGACGGCGTTCGCCAAGATCCGGGCGCGGGTGGAAGGCACCGCGCTCGCCGCGGACACGATCAGCGGGTGAGCACGATGGCGACCAACGACGACGAAGAGAGCCTGCTCCACTCCGTCGCCCTGCAGAACGCCAGCAGCATCCTCCTCGCGCGGCAGCGCGCGGAGCAGGAGCTGGTGCGCGCCAAGGAGGCGCTGGAGGCGCGCACCGGGGAGCTCGCCCGCTCGCTGTCGATCATGCACGCCACGCTCGAGTCCACCACCGACGGGATCGTGGCGACGGACGAGAGCGGACGCGTCACCTGCTTCAACGCGAAGTTCGTGGAGATGTGGGGGATGCCGCGCCAGGTGGTGGACGGCGGCGAGCACCGGCGGCTGCTGGACGTGATGGCCGGGCGCTTCCACGACCCCCGGGCGTTCCTCGGCCGGACCGAGGCGATCGGCGCGACGTCGGAGCCGGAGTCGTTCGACCTGCTGGAGCTGGACGACGGCCGCGTCTTCGAGCGGTTCTCGCGCGTGCAGCAGATGGAGGGGCGCACGGTGGGCCGCGTGTGGAGCTTTCGCGACGTGACCGAGCGCACGCGCGCCGAGGCGGAGCTGCGCGAGGCCAAGGACGCGGCCGAGGCGGCCAACCGCGCCAAGAGCGAGTTCCTGGCGGTGATGAGCCACGAGCTGCGCACGCCGCTCAACGCCATCGGCGGCTACACCGACCTGATCGAGATGGGGATCCACGGCCCCGTGACCGACGAGCAGCGCGAGGACCTCCGCCGCATCCAGACCAGCCAGCGGCACCTGCTGGGGCTGATCAACGAGGTGCTCAACTACGCGCGGCTGGAGACGGGGACCGTGCAGTACGACGTGGACGACATCCCCGTGACCGACGCGCTGGCGCAGGCCGAGGGGCTGGTGTCGCCGCAGGTGTGGGCGAAGGGGCTCACGCTGACGGTGGGCGACTGCCCCGACGACCTGGTGGTGCGCGCCGACGGCGAAAAGCTGCTGCAGATCCTGGTGAACCTCATCTCCAACGCGGTGAAGTTCACCCATCAAGGCGGCGGCATCCACCTCACCTGCGGGCCCGCCGGCGACCGGGTGCACATCCGGGTGGGCGATACGGGGATTGGCATCCCGCACGAGAAGCTCGCCATGATCTTCGAGCCGTTCGTGCAGGTGCGCTCCGACCTGACGCGCACGGCGGAAGGCACCGGCCTGGGGCTTTCCATCAGCCGCGACCTGGCGCGCGGCATGGGCGGCGACCTCACCGCCGAGAGCACGCTGGGCGAGGGGAGCACCTTCACCCTCAGCCTCCCCGCGGCCTGATCGATCCTGCACTGGTCGAACTCGATTGACGAAAGAACCCCTTCTCCAAGCCGGCGAGGGGATTCCGTGTCGATGCCGGGCCCGCAAAGGCTGGTTTCACGCAGAGTCAGCAGAGTCAGCAGCTGTTTCTGCTGACTCTGCTGACTCTGCGTGAGACTGCCGTTGCTGTGTTTGGTTCGCCGACCCGGTCAGCGGGCGTGCGACGGGGTCACTGCTCGGGGTGCAGCGTCACCTGCACGTAGCGGCTGGTGTCGAGGTAGCGGCGGGCCGCGTCGCGCAGGTCGGCGGAGGTGAGCGTCTGCGAGAGCGGCGGCGAGGGGATCAGGCGCGGGTCCCAGCCGTACTGGTCGTACGACATCAGCGCGCTCAGCCACCAGTTGTTCTCGCGCATCTGCACCTCGCGCGCGCGGCGCTGCGCCTCGCGCGCCTTCCGTAGCTCGTCGGCCGTCACGCCGTTGGCCTTCACCGAGTCGATCTCGGCGAACACGGCGCGGGTGAGCTCGTCCAGCCGCTCGGGCGAGGCGCCGAAGTCGACCGAGAAGCGGAACTCCTGCGCCGGCAGGCGGATTACCCCGCCGCCCACGTTCACGCCGTAGGTGCCGCTCATCTCCTCGCGCAGCCGGTCGCGCAGGCGGATCTCCAGCGCGTCACCCAGCGTGCGCAGCAGCGACGAGGTGCGCCGGTCGGCCACGGCGGGGCCGTTGAAGATGATGGAGGTGCGGCTCCGGGGCTCCACCCCGCGGCGCACGGTGCGCCGCACCACCCCCGCCGGCGGCCGTACGCCCACGTCGCGCCACGTCTCCCTGCGCCCGGTGGAGGGGAGCGCGCCCAGGTAGCGCTCCACGTACGGGCGGATCGAGTCGGGCTCGAACGCGCCGACCAGGTAGAAGGTGAAGTCGCCCGCGTCGGCGAAGCGCTCGCGGTAGATGGCCAGCGCGCGGTCCAGGCTCAGCGAGTCGAAGGTGGCGGCGGTGAAGGGGTGCTCGCGCGGATGATTCTGCGTCATCACCGCGTTCAGCGTGTCGCGCCAGGCGCCCTCGGGGCTGGCCCCGCGGTCGCGCATGGCGCTGCGCCCGCGCTGGATGTACGCCTCCCACGCCACGCTGTCGCGCCGCGGCTGCGTCATGTACAGGTAGACGAGCTGGAAGAGCGTCTCCACGTCGCGCGGGCTGGCGTAGCCGCCCACGCTCTCGTACAGGTCGTCCACCGAGGCGCCCACGCTGGCCGCCTTCCCGGCCAGGCGCCTGACCAGGTCGGTCACCCCCAGCCGCCCCACGCCGCCGACCGCCGCCGCGGCGCTCGCCGTCTGCGCGTAGCGGAACGCGGAGTCGGGGGCGAGCGAGGTGCCGCCGGGGCTGCGGCCGGTGATGATGATCTCGTCCTGCTTGAAGTCGGTGGGCTTCAGCACCACGCGCACGCCGTTCTGCAGCCGCCACTCGGTCACGCCGATCTCGGGGATGGCCGTGGTGGAGACGACGCGCCCCGGCGCGGGCTCGCGGTCGAGCAGCGGCGCGGTGGAGACGCTGTCGGCGTAGGCGGTGAGCGGCGCGCGCCCGGCGGAGTCGACGATCGCCGCGAGGCGGGCCTGGTCGGGCACGGGCGTGGTGTCGGGCGCCACCACCATCACGGTGCGGTTGGTGGCCGCCAGCGCGCGCCGCCCCGCCGAGTCCACCTCGGCCAGGCGGATGCCGGGGAGGAGGTCGCGGTTCAGCGCGTACTCGGTGCCGGTGTCGAGCAGCGCGCCGGGGTGCAGGTAGTGGCCCGCGTAGCGCCCGGCGTAGTCGGCCGAGGTCTCCTTGTCGCGCTCGGCGTAGATCTGCTCCCACTGCCGCATCAGCTCGGCGCGGGCGCGGTCGAGCTCGGGCTGGGTGAAGCCGAAGCGGGCGGCGCGCTCGGCCTCGGCCAGCATCGCGGCCAAGCCACGCGCGGCGCCGCCGCCGGGGACGCGGGCGCTCAGGTAGTACGCGTCCACCTGCCGCACCAGCGAGCCGCGGAAGGTGCTCACGTCCAGGAAGGGCGCGTCGGGGCGCTGGGTGATGTCGCTCATGCGCCGGTCCAGCATCGACGCGTAAAGCGACTCCACGAGGCTCTCGCGGTACGCGGCCGCGGTGCGGCGGACGCGGCTGGGCACCGTGCGCACCACGTCCACCGAGGTGCCGGTGGCCTCGCGGTCGGTGGCGATGGAGTAGCGCGTCTCGGCGTGCGGGGGGACGCCGTACGCGGTGCGCGGCCGCGGCGAGGCGGGCGCCGGGATGCGGCCGAAGCGCTCGCGGATCATCGCCTCCACCCGCCGCGGGTCGAAGTCGCCCACGGCCACCACGGCCATCAGGTCGGGCCGGTACCACTCGCGGTAGAAGCGGCGGACGGTCTCCACCGGCGCGTTGCGGATGGTCTCGGGATCGCCGATGGGGAGGCGCTCGGCGTAGCGGCTCCCCGCGAACAGCACGGGGAACTGCCTGTCGCGGATGCGCGCGCCGGCGCCGCGGCCCTGCCGCCACTCCTCGATCACCACCCCGCGCTCGCGACGCACCTCGGCGGTGTCGAAGCTGATCCCCGTCGCCCAGTCCTCCAGGATGTCGAGGCCCTTGCTCAGCACGCCCGTCGTGTCGGTGGGGAGCGTGAGCATGTACACGGTCTCGTCGAAGCCGGTGTAGGCGTTCACGTCGGGCCCGAAGCGCATCCCCACGCCTTCCAGGAACTGCACGATCTGGTGCCCGGCGAAGCGGCGGGTGCCGTTGAACGCCATGTGCTCCACCACGTGCGCCAGCCCGCGCTGGTCGGCGTCTTCCTGCAGCGACCCGGCGTTGACGACGAGCCGCAGCTCGGCGCGGTTGGGCGGCTCGGCGTTGCGGCGCACGTAGTACGTCAGCCCGTTCGCCAGCCGCCCGATCACCACGCTCGTGTCGCGCGGCAGCGTGTCGGCCGTGGACGCGGCGGCCCGCGCGGGCGCCGTCGTCTGCGCGGCGGCGGGAAGCGAGGACGCGACGAAAGACGCGGACGCGAGGCAGGCGGCGGCGAGCGTCCGGAGGATACGTATCAGATGGATTTGCACTGCTGCCCTGCGGTTGATTGGTCTAGCCAACGAACTCTGTTGATGTGGCACGTGGTACCACTTCTCACGATGGATCGTGCAAAACCGCGCGATCACATCCTGAGGCCGACCACGCCGCACTCACGCACTCGCGCACCTGTCCGCGGTGCCTACTTCGCGAGATTGATGTTGACGAACTCCGATTCGTCCGTCACCTCGCGCACCATCTCCCGGCGCAGCCAGGGGGGGATGGGGGGATCGACATCTTCCGAAGGCAGCTCGACCTCGCAGAGCACCAGTCGGCGGTCGCGGAAGCGGTCGATCTCCCAGGTGAAGCCGCCGTCTTCCACCTTGTAGCGCCGCTTGCGGACGCGCTTCCCCTTGGTCAGCGGCCACATCTTCCGGAAGATGCGGTCGGTGGTCTCTTCCTCCACCTCGGTGCGGCTGATGCCGCGGCCCAGCTTGACGGTGCGGTAGTAGCGGACCTCGCCGCCCTCGCGCACGCGGCGGATGCGCTCGGCCAGCCGCTCGCCGGGGAGGTAGCCCTGGTCCAGCTCCTGGATGCGGTACGGGAGCCGGCGGATCGCGGGCATGCGCTTGAGCAGGTACTTGCGCTCGATCTCGCGGTCGGGCTCGCCGCGCATCCGCGCCGCCTCGGCCACCGCGCGCGCCGCGGCGAAGAAGTCCGCCCCGTGGCCGTGCAGCCACTCCGCTTCCAGCTCCGCGAATCGTGCCGCCCGCTCCTCCTCCGCCGCCCCGCGCAGCGCGAGGATGCCGGGCGCGTCGCCCTCCCCATCATCCTGCCCACCGCCGTCCGCATCCCCATCCCCATCGTCCTTCGTATCGTTCTCGGGAGGATTCGGGAGGCGGTCGAGGAGGACGTGGGCGTCGTGCATCTCGCCGAGCGCGTCCTGCAGGCGCTTGATGCGCTTCACCAACTCGGGCGCGCCCTCGAGCTCGGGGGCGAACGGCTCGAGCAGGTAGCGCAGGCGCTTGGCGGCGATCCGCGCGACGTGCGCCTCCTCCTGGTCGTCGATCGACTCGACGGCGTCGAGGCGGGCCTTCAGCCGGGCGGTGAGCTCCAGCGCCAGGCGCCCCAGCACGCCGGACATCCGCGGCCCGCCCACGGGCTCGTCCACGTCCACCTGCACGCGGTAGAAGCGCAGCTTTTGGGACAGCTTCCAGCGCACCCTGCCGAAGTCCTTCAGCACCTCGCGGCGCATCCCGTCCTCGGCCTTCGCCTGGTCGGCGCGCAGGCCGCGCAGCTCGCGCTCGGCGCCGGGCCGCTCGCGGCCGTCCAGCCCGTCGAGGCGCTTCTCCACCCAGCCGGCCTGCACCTCCAGGTCGCGCGCGCGGCCGGTGGCGTCGGCCAGGGCGCCCAGGCGGCGGCGGTCCTTGCCGCCCACGCTGCCGCCCAGGTGCTGGGCGTACGCGCGCACGGTGCTGCGCAGGCGGCGCAGCCCCACGCGAAAGTCGTGCAGCGCGCCGTCGTCGCCGCCCTGCTCAAGCCGCGCGTGCGCCGCCGCGGCCTCGTCCATGAAGGTGAGGGCGAGGCGGCGGGCGCCGCGGTCGGCGGGCTGGTCCAGCAGCCCGGCGGCGGGCTTCACTTCGCGTTGCGCAGCTTGCGGAGGTGGCCGGGCGCCAGCGCCCACAGCAGGTTGGCGCTCCCGGGGCTGGGCGGGTCCTGGAACGCGAGGAGCACGGCGGAGCCCTTCTTCAGCTCCACGAAGCTCTCGTGGCGGCCGGTGAGCAGCCATCCCACCAGGAAGCCCAGGTGCGGCTCGTGGCCCACCACGGCGATGGTGGTGTCGGGCTCGTGGCCGCGCAGCCAGGGGAGCAGGTCGTCGGGCGCGTGGTCGGGCGAGAGCTGGTCGATGATGGTCAGCTCCATCCCCCCGAACGCGTCGGCGACGATCTCGGCCGTCTGCACGGCACGCACGAGCGGCGAGGTGGCGACCAGGTCCAGGTCGGGGACGATGCCGCGCAGCCCGGCGGCGGCGCGCCGCATCTTCAGGCGCCCTTCCTTGGTGAGCGGGCGCTCGGAATCGGGGCGCCCCGTGAACGCGAACTCGTCGCGGTCGCCCGCAAGCCCATGGCGGATCACCAGCAGTTGCATCGGTCTCCTCCGTCCGTCTCGTTCGAGTCTGTCAGGGCCCTGCAGGGGGATTGTCAGCCTGTCGTGCGCGGCCGACAACGGTTGCGCTCAACGACCGCCGGTTGAAAACGGCGGCTGGAACCGCGGAAAGTCCGCCTCCGTGGACTGCTGGCGGAGATCCGCACGCGGCGCGAGCGCCTGTTCCAGGCGGACGTCGGGGGGAAAGGTCGCTCACCGCGACGGCAGGATACCGCCATTCTCACGCCAACGTAAGAAAAACCCCGTCCGCAGTCACCTTTCGTTACATCCAAACGCAAGAGCGGGGAGCAGCATACCCGCCGCTCCCCGCTCCAGATCCCTCACTTCGGACGCTTGCACCTTCGCACCCGCCGCTTCAATCCGGATCGTCCGCCGCCACGACGTTCACCGCGGCTGAGCCGTCCGCCGCGTAGGCGACGGAGACCTGCCAGGGGCGGCAGCAGACCTCGCAGTCCTCCACGTATTCCTGGCGCGTGCCGCTGCCGGGGTCCAGCGTGATCTCCACCGCTTCGCCGCAGTAGGGGCAGTCGACGGTGGCGTCGCAGTCCGCGGTGCCGTCGCCCAGGGGGAAGTCGGCGTCGAGCTCGGGGTCGGCGTCGTCCATGAAGGCGTCGGGGTGCAGGCCGTATCCCATCAGCCCTCCTCCCCCGTCAGCCGCCCCAGCAGGCGCACCAGGCGCTCGCGGTCGCCGTCGTTCAGGCGCTCCAGCACCTCGCGCTCGGCCTCTTCACGCGCGGCGGCGGCGCTCTCGAAGCGGTGCAGGCCGGGGCCGGTGATCACCGCCACCACGCAGCGCCGGTCGCTCGCCATCGGCACGCGCCGCACGAAGCCGTCGGCCTCCAATCGGTCCACGAGCTGGGTGACGTTGCTCTTCACGCAGCACAGCCGGTCGGCGAGCTGGCCCAGCGGCAGCCCCTCGGGCGCGGCGGCGAGCTGCTCCAGCGCGCGCAGCTTGGCCAGCGACAGGTTCCACGGCTCCAGCCGGTGCTCCAGGTGCTCGGCCACGGCGGCGCCCGCGCGCAGCAGCAGCGGCAGCAGCCCCTGCGACGTGCTCTCCATGCATTCGTTCATGCCAGAACGATGTTGCCGCGTCTCCACCATGGCAAGCCCCGGGGGTGCAGCCGCCCGCAGCCACGCGGGTGCAGCCGCGCGGCTGCACTGTCGCCCGACGGCTGCACCCGCGGACGGGTGCCTGTTCTTCTATCTACAGCAATTCAAATGACTTACGAAATCGGCACGCGCGGTCTCGCGGTTGCTTTGTCTGGGGATGCCATCGAACGAGGTGGCCCCTGAACCTCGCAATCGGAGAACGACCCGATGTCCATCTTCAAGACCACCACCCTGCTGGCCGCCGCGCTCCTCGCCACCTCGCGCGCCGCCGCCGCCCAGGCCGCCCCCCACGCCGACGCGGCCGCCGCGCTGCAGCAGTGCCTGGCCGCCGCGCAAGCCGGCACCGAGATGCCGGCGCTCGCCGCCGCCGACCGCGCCGAAACGCTCTACCGCCAGTGGGCCAAGGACGCGCCGGCCGACCCGGCGCCGCGCATCGGCCTGGCCTCCGTCGCGTCGCGCTGCCGCATCCCGTTCGCGGAGATGATGCAGAAGGGCGTGCTGATCGAGCAGGCGAACGGCCTGCTGGAGCAGGCGCTGCAGCTCGACAGCACGAGCTGGGACGCGCGCTTCTCCCTGGCGATGAACCACTTCCACACCCCCGAGTTCCTGGGGAAGACGGACGACGCCATCAAGCACCTGGAGACGCTGGTCGCCCAGCAGGGAACCCGCGCGGACCGCCCCTACTTCGCGATGCCGTACCTCTACCTGGGCGACCTGTACAAGCGCGTCCGCCGCGAGGCCGACGCCCGCGCGACCTGGGAGCGCGGCGCCCGCCTCTTCCCCACCGACGCGCGGTTCCAGCAGAAGCTGGGCGGCGCCCCGGCCGCCGCGCCGGCGACGGGGGGAACGGCCGCCGCGCCGTCCGCTCCCGGGCGTCCGGGCGGCGCCGTCTCCGCGGCGACCGCCGCGCGCGGGCCGGCGCTCACGCTGGCGCCGCTGGTGGCGGACGGCGGGAACCGGCTGGACGACACGCGCAGCCAGAGCTCGCTGCGCCGCATCGACGTGCTGACCACGCCGGGCGGCAGCGCCGACGTGATGCAGAGCTTCCAGACCATGCCCGGCGCCACCCGCACCGGCGACGGCAGCGACCTGTACGTGCGCGGCGGCGACCCGGCCGAGGCGCCCGTGTTCGTGGACGGCGCGCGGCTCGTCTACCCCGGCCGCCACGAGAACCTGAACGGCGCGGTGTTCGGCATCCTCGACTCGCAGGTGCTGAAGAGCGCCTACTTCGCCAGCGGCGGCTTCTCGGCGCGCTACGGCGACGCGCTCTCGGGGGTGCTGGACCTGGAGACCAACGGCCGCCCGATCGCGCGCCGGCTGAACCTGATGGCCAACACGGTGCAGCTCGGCGTGGCCGGCGACCTGCCGGCGGGGCGCCGTACCGGCGGCTGGGCCAGCGTGCGCGGCACCGACGCCGGCGTGATGCTGGCGATGCACGGCCGGGGCGACGAGTTCAGCCGCTCGCCCACCTCGCTGGAGGGGGTCGCCGGCGCGGTGTGGGAGCCGCGCGCGGGGACGCAGCTCAAGCTGGTGGGAATGGCCGACGGCGACCAGTCGGCCAGGGACGTGGACTACTACGGCTGGCGCGGGCCCTTCCAGAGCCGCGGGATGAACCGCCTGGCCGCGCTCTCCGGCCGCACGGTGTCGGCGGACGGCGCGCGCGGGCTGCGGGGCTCGCTCTCCTTCACCCGGCGGACGACGGGCTACACCTACGGCGTGCTCGACCGCGACCGCACCGACCGCGCGGCCCGCGGCCGGCTGGACGGCGACCTGGCCTGGGGCGCCGGGCGCCTGCGCGTGGGCGTGGAGGGCGCCTGGATGGACGCGCACGAGCAGGGCGCCATCCCCACCAGCGAGCAGCTCGCCCCCGGCTCGCCGGCGGAGTCGACGGAGATGCGGGCGGACGCCACGCACGTGGGCGGCTACGTGGAGGCCGAGCGCCAGATCGGATCGCGCGTGGCGGTGATCGGCGGGGTGCGCGCCGACCGGCTGCCGGGCGAGGACGCGTGGACGGTGGACCCGCGGATCGCGATGGCCTTCCGCGCGGCGGGCGGGTGGACGCTGCGCGTGGGCGGCGGCGTCTTCCACCAGGGCCGCTGGCGCACGAAGTACCAGCTCCCCGACGCGGGCTCGCCCAGCGGCATCCCCACCCTCGCCCGGCACGCGGTGGTCGGCGCCGAGCACGGCGGCGAGCCGTCGCTGAAGGTGGAGGCGTTCATCAAGGACTACGACGACTACGTGGAGCGTGGCGACGGGCCCCGCATCGTGGCGGGGCGGGCGATGGGGATGGACGCCATCGTGCGCTGGAGCCGGCAGAAGGTGCTGAACGGCTGGATCACCTACTCGTACCTGGACGGCACCCTGGAGCTGGCCGACGGCCGCGAGACCCCCAGCGCCGTGGACGTGCGCCACACGCTGACCGGCGTGGCGCGGATGACGCTGCCGCACAGCTGGGAGCTGGGCACCACCGCGCGACTGGGCACGGGGCGGCCCTTCACCGGGATCACCGGGGCCGACGCGAACGGCCGGGCGGTGTACGGCGCGCCGAACGGCGAGCGGATGCCCACCTACACGCGCCTGGACGGCCGCCTGATGCGCTACCTGCCGATGAACGGCAGCGTGGGCGTGCTGTACCTGGAGATGCTGAACCTGCTGGACAGGAACAACGTGCAGGCCTATACCTACGGCCCGGGCTACGCCGAGCGCCGCGCCATGCCCGCCTTCTTCTCCAACCGCACGCTGATCCTGGGCATGGGGCTCACCTTCCGATGAACCCGTCAGCCGCGGCCGTCGCCTTCTTCGCGCTCGGCGTCACCGTCTTCGGGTCGTCGCTGCTGCTGCTCTTCAACCCGCGCAGCAGCGGCGCCCGCTGGTTCGCCGCCTTCCAGCTTTCCATCGCCACCTGGCTGGCCGCGCAGGGGTGGGCCTTCGCCACGGCCGGCTGGGCGGAGATGGGGCCGATCGTGAGCGGGGCGGTGCACATGGCGCCGGCGCTCTTCCTGGCCTTCGCCATGGCGCAGACGCTCAAGTCGCCGTGGGGCGCCGTGGCGGCGATCGCGCTGGGGCTGGCGCTGCTCCCGCTGGACCAGGCCTCGCTGCGCGTCCGCCATGCGGAGTGGGTGCTGAACGCGTGGAACCTGGGCGCCTGGTCGCTGGCCACGGTGCTGCTGGTGCGGGGGATGGCGAAGCGAATGCGGGAGATCGGCTCGTCCCCGGCGCAGCGCGGCGCGGCGCGGGTGGTGCTGGGGTTGATGGTGATGGTGTTCCCGGTGGGCTTCGTGGGCGGGATGCTCACCGGCGGCGCAACCCACGTGTACGTGATGCCGCTGGCGATGGTGTGGATCCAGGCGCTGGTGTTCGTGGGCGTGGCCAAGCTGCGCTTCTACGACATCGAGGTGCGCGCGTCCCGCACCGGCGAGATCGCCGCCGCCGCCGCCGAGCAGGAGCGCCTGGCGGTGCTGGGCGAGCTCTCGGCCTCGCTGGCGCACGAGATCCGCAACCCGCTCACCGGCGTGCGCTCGCTGGCCCAGCGGCTCGCCGAGGACGACGTGGAAGAGGCCAAGCGCCGGCGCTACGCCGGCGTGATCCTGGAGGAGGTGGGCCGGGTGGAGCGGCTGGTGGCCAACCTGCTGGGCGTGGCCCGCCGCGCGCCGGTCACGCCGTCGCCCAACGCGCGGACGCCGCTGGCGCCGCTCTGCGAGGACCTGGCGCTGCTGGTGGGGAGCCGCGCGGAGAAGGGGCGCGTGCGGCTGACGGTGGACGCGAACGGCGCCGTGGCCCACGCCGCGCGCGAGCCGCTGGCGCAGGCGATGCTCAACCTGCTGCTGAACGCGCTCTCCCACGCCCCCGAGGGCACCGCCGTGGAGCTGCGCGCGCGGCACACCGATGCCGGCGCCGACATCACCGTGCGCGACCACGGCCCCGGCATCGCGGCGAAGGAGCTGGAGCGCATCTGGGAGCCCTTCTACAGCGGCTCCGACGGCACCGGCCTGGGCCTCGCCGTGGTCCGCCGCCTCGCCCGCGAGCACGAGTGGACGGTGGAAGCGGTGAATGCGGCGGGCGGCGGGGCCGAGTTCCGCCTGCGGGTGCCAACGCGGGCGAACGGGGAGGTTCAGCGGGCGGGGTCGTGAGGATCGGGTGATGCGCCGGCGGATGTGAACGGGGCGAGGGCCGGCGTGGGCGGGGCGAATGAATTCGCGGCAACAACCACACGAAGTCCGCCTTCGCGGACTACCGGCACTGGTGCGACCGCGATTTCGGTGCGCGCTACTGCCCTCGAGCCGCGCGGATGCCGGGGCCGCAGCCTCGCGCAGTTTGCGAGGCTTCCCATTGTTCTAGCTGCGGATTCATCCGCCCGGTGCGGATCCGTGGCGACGCACGCTGCGGATTCATCCGCCTTTTCGCGGAATCTCGGTGTCGCTTGGGCTCGACCGCGCGTCGACGCCTTTTCGCGGGAAACCGGGTTTCGCGTTGGCTAGACCACGCGCCGACTGCCCTTCATCCACCCACCATCCTGACGATGTCCACCCAACCCGGCGACGAGCTCCTCGAGCAGCAGAAGGCGTACTACCGTGAGCGTGCCGGCGAGTACGACGAGTGGTTTCTGCGGCGGGGGCGATACGACCGCGGGCCCGAGCATACCGCGCGGTGGTTCGCGGAGGTGGAGGAGGTGCGCGCGGCGCTGGAGCGCTTCCGCCCGGCCGGGCGCGTGCTGGAGCTGGCGTGCGGCACCGGCTGGTGGACCGAGCAGCTCGTGCGCTGGGCCGACGAGGTGACGGCGGTGGACGCATCCGCCGAGGTGCTGGAGCTGAACCGCATCCGTGTGGGCGATGCGAACGTCCACCGCGTGCAGGCCGACCTGTTCGCGTGGACGCCGGACCGGGCGTACGACGTGGTGTTCTTCTCGTTCTGGATGTCGCACGTGCCGCCGGAGCGCTTCCAGGCGTTCTGGGGTACGGTGCGCCGCGCGCTGGCACCCGGCGGCCGGGTCTTCTTCGTCGACTCGCTGCGCTCCATCGAATCGACCGCGAAGGACCACGAGCTGTCGGACGAGGGCGACGTGGTGATGGAGCGCAAGCTGAACGACGGGCGCAGCTTCCACATCTACAAGGTGTTCTACGACCCCGCCGCGCTCGAGGCCCGGCTCGCCACCGTCGGCTGGCGCGCGATCGCCGCCGCCACAGCCGAGTTCTTCCTGTACGGCCACGCCGAGCCGGTGTAGCCCGCGGCGGTTCGGCATCTTCCGGGGAATATGCGACTGAAGTCGCCGCTACGACGGCACGCAGTCCGCCTTCGCGGACTTCCCCGGACCCGGCACTAGCGCCCTCGAACAACCCGCTGATGGACGCAACTTTTTCGCTGGACCCGGCGACCACCGCGCTGGTGCTGATCGACCTGCAGAAGGGGATCGTGTGGCGCGACACGGCGCCGCACACCTCCGCTGACGTTGTGGCGAACGCGGCGCAGCTGGCGAACGCCTTCCGCGCGAAAGGCGCGCTCGTCGTGCTGGTGCGCGTGGCGTTTTCGCCGGACCTGCGCGACGTGCTGAGCCCGCCGCGCGACGAGGTGCCGCCCGCCACCGCGCCGTCGGCCGACTGGGCCGAGATCGTGCCGGAGCTGGGGCCCAAGCCGGGCGACCTGG
>DASQLJ010000683.1:0-3897 GCA_035630095.1 Longimicrobium sp. | reverse complement strand
GGTCGCGGCCGTATCCCCCACCGCCTCGCGGCCCGCCGCCACCCCGCCAGCCTTCATCGTAGCGCGCCATCTGCCATCCCCCCCTCGCCGTGGATCGAAGTCGCACCCGGCCGCCCAAACGAAGCGCGCCGGCGGATCAGCCGGCGCGCAACAAGCGTTCCAGCCAGGGCTCGGCTTCGCCCGGCGGCGGGCCGGGGGGGAGGGGGCGGCCGTGCATCTCGTGCAGCAGCCGCGCGAGGCGGTCGGGGCGGTCGGTCATGATGCCGTCCACGCCCCACTCCAGCAGCCGCCGCATGTCGCGCGGCTCGTCGATCGTCCACACGTGCACGGCCACGTTGCGCGCCTGCAGCTCGCCCAGCATGCGCGGGGTGAGCACTTGGCGGCCGCCGCGCTGCTCGGGCATCTGGAAGGCGTCCACCGTGGGCGTCCACAGCCGCGCCGCGTGCGCCAGGTGCAGGCCGTAGAAGGCGTACATGTCCTGCTTCCCCGCGCTGGTGGGTCCGCCGTAGTGGCGGAAGCGCGAGCGGTTGTTGCGGTCGCTGGCGGCGATAAGGACGCGGTGGACGGCGTGGAGCTGGTGCACCGTGTCCCAGACGGCCTGCTGGACGCGCGTGTCCTTGATCTCCACGTTCAGCCGCGCGCGCGGCAGCGCCTCCAGCACCTCGCGCAGCGTGGAAAGGCGGACGTCCGCGCCGCGGAACGGGAAGCTCTTGCCGCCGTCCGGCGTGAAGCGGTGCCCCGCGTCCAGCCGCTTCAGCTCGGCCACGGTGAAGGTGGAGACGTGGCCGGTGCCGTCCGTCGTCCGGTCGACGGTGGGGTCGTGGATCACCACCGCCTCGCCGTCGCGGCTGGGCTGCACGTCGATCTCCAGCAGGTCCGCCCGCCACCAGTCGATCGCCCGCCGGAACGCCGCCAGCGTGTTCTCCGGCGCCAGCGCCGACCCGCCGCGGTGCGCGATCAGCAGCGGGCCGCCGGCAAGGTAGCGGTGGCCGGGGCGGGATTGGGGGCGGCGAAGGGGGTTCGGGAGGGCCAAGGCGGCGTTAACGGGTGCGTTGGAATCAGGTGCGGCCGGAAGGGGCGAATGAATTCGCGGCAACAACGACACACGAAGTCCGCCTTCGCGGACTACCGGCGTCGGGGTGGCCGAAGTCGGGGCGCTCGCGACGGAGATCCGCTCGGCGGCCGCGGCTGGGTGACTCAAGAGAATCGCTCGCGCAAGTCCCGACGCACTCGCGCACCTGTTGTCCCAGCCGCGGAATGCGCGAAAAACAATTGGGCGCCGGGAAACCGTCCCCGGCGCCGAAGCCGATCACCCGTGCGCCAGCAGCTCTTGCTCGGCGGGCCCGAGCCGGTAGAGCCGGCAGAGCACCAGGTCGATGAGCTGGCGCGCCATCAGCCGCGCCCACACCACCTTCTGGCTGTCGCAGCCGTTCTCCAGGTCGGCCGTGGCCTCGGTGTAGCGCTCGCCCAGGAAGGTGAGGATCTCTTCCACCGCGTCGGGGTGCGGGCAGGCGGGGGCCAGCGAATCCTCGGGCACGCGGTCCACCAGCAGCCCGTCCACGAAGGCCAGGAAGGCGGGGAACACCATCTCGGTCAGGTGCCCGCCGGTGATCGCCTCCTCGTCCGTCAGCTCCTCCCAGACCAGCTCGTTCCAGTACAGCTCCTCGCCCTCGCGGCGCAGGTACGACAGCCGCTCGGGCGCCAGCGGCTCGGCGTCGCCGCCCACGCACCGGGGCGTGCGCCCCAGGATGTGGAAGATGCGAGCCTTGCGCTGTGCCACGTATGCCTGCGCGGCGCCGCTTTCGGCGGTGGGCCTGGTGGTCATCAACGGATTATGCCTGGGACGGTCTCGCTGAAGGGTTGTGCGGGTAGTTGCGGAGAACATAGACCGCCGCCCCACGCCCCGCAACCGGCCCGGAACCCCTCCGGCGTACCCTCCGTGCACCCGCCGCCCCAGGCCCCGCCACCCGCCTCGAATCCAGCGGCGATGCGGATTGTGGGGCCGATAGGGGCCGGCGGAGAACTGGTGCCGAATCGATTTGCAGCCGTCGCGGAATGGTGACGCGGAGGTGGGTCTAGCGGATCGTTCGAGAAGGGGTGCGGCGGGCGCTAGCCCCGGCCGCGGATGCGCTCGGGGGCCAGGCGCCAGCGCATCCGCCCGGCCCAGCCGCAGCGGGTGCAGGTGCGCACCGGGGTGGCGTCGATCAGCGCGCAGAGGCGGTCGGCCAGGGGGTGCCGGGCGGTCTGGCTGGTGACCGCGTGGCAGGCGGGGCACTCGGGCGCGTAGGGAAGGCGCCCCGTGTAGTTCGCCACCATACGGGGCGCCACGGCGGCACCCACCGCCAGCACCAGCAGCCACATCGCCAGCCACGTCAACAGCATCGTCCACCTCTACCGGGGTCAGCGCTCCGCGAGGGGGAGAGGTGCAACACCCGTTCCCCCGTGCACGCACGGTCCTTGCGGACGTCAGGCGCTTCCCGAACCCCGGCGGAGGGAGACGACGATGCCACGCAACGCGCACGACCAGAACGACTTGTACGACAACGCGCCCGCCGGCGAGGCGGACGAGGCGGGGCCGCCGCCGTTCGGCTTCACCCCGCTGGGGCCGGATCCGTCGCTGGGCTGGTCGGGGGTGGGGGCGGGCACGCTGGAGCCGTGGGCCCACGCCCAGGCCGAGCGTCTCCTGCGGGAGGATGAAGGGGACGAGGGGGACCGTCCGCGGCGCGAGCCGCGGGAACCTTGAACCGTGCGACAGGGGGGATGATGACCGATCGCATGCAGGACCCGAGCTTCGATCGCGAAGAGATCGAGGAAGCCGATCCGCTCGGCGAGCAGGCGTTCGCCGAGGCCGGCTTCGAGGACGCGCCCAACGGCGGGCCCGACTTCTCCGCGCCGGGGCTGGAGGACGACCCCGACAAGCGCCCGGGCGGCCGCGGCCAGAAGGTCGCCGGCATCCCCGAGCACCTGCAGAAGCAGGTGAACACCCCGAGCGAGCAGCGCCCCGACAGCGGCTGGGCCGTGATCAAGGAGCGCGGCGGCGAGGGCAAGGGCGATCCGGCCGTCGGCGGCACGAGGCCGGAGTCGTAAGAAACAGAAGTGCTCAGTGCCCAGTGCCGCGTGCCCAGGAGCGAGCAAGTTCCTGGGCACGCGGCGTTTCGCGGACTGGGTACCGCGGTTTCCGCAGTTCCGGGCACTGGGCACTTGGAACTGGGCACTTCTGTTCGGTCCACAAGTTGCCCACCCGCCCGTCGCGTTCCCTTCGTTCGCTTGCGCCCTCGATGCGCCGTGCCCAAGCGCCCGTTCGACATCCACGCGGTGATGCGCCGCATCCGCAAAGCCGTGGAGCCGTACCCGCGCGCCGCGCTCTTCGAGCTGCGCGACGAGGGCTTCGGCAGCGCCTTCGAGCAGCTCGCCGCCTGCATGATCTCCGTGCGCACGCGCGACGAGGTGACGCTGCCCACGGCGCGCCGCCTGTTCGCCCGCGCCCGCACGCCGGCGCAGGTCGCCGCGCTGGATGTGGAGGACGTGGACGCGCTGATCCACGCCTGCGCCTTCCACGGCGCCAAGGCACGGCAGATCCACGAGATCGCGCGCCGCTGCGTGGACGAGCACGGCGGCGTGCTGCCGTGCGACGAGGCGGTGATGCTGGGGTTCGGCGGGGTGGGGCCCAAGTGCACGAACCTGGTGCTGGGGATCGCGTGCGGCGCGGCGCGCATCGGCGTGGACATCCACGTGCACCGCGTGACCAACCGCTGGGGCTACGTGGCCGCCCCGAACCCCGACGCCACCATGCGCGTGCTGGAGGCGGTGCTCCCGCCGAAGTACCACGTCGAGATCAACGAGCTGCTGGTGCCCTTCGGCAAGCACGTGTGCACCGGCCGCGCGCCGAAGTGCTCC